>JANNGN010000422.1:0-2029 GCA_031403895.1 Rubrivivax sp.
CGCGCTTAATCCTGCCCGAGCCCGCCTTTGCTGCAACAGGGGTGGCAGGGTTTCGGAAAACCACCGCTGCTGGCTGAGCGGCGGGCGGTGCCCGGCAGGGGCCCACTCTGTGGCGGCGAGGAGCGGAGGTTTCAAGTCGGCGCGAAGCGCTTCGTAAACTGATTCACCGCAGCTAGTTTGAACGAAGCCGACCGAAGGGAGCGAAGTGAGTTCTTCGGTGCGACTTGAAACTGATGCAGTGCGCCCGGACACAGAACAGTCCCTTCGGACTGTTCTGTGCCTGGCGCACGCCCTGGCGCCTGCAAGCGCCAGGGCCGCAGCGCAGTCGTAGCGCAGCGAAGACCGCCATAGCGTGGGCCCATGCCGGGCACCGCCCGACGCGACGCGACGCACGACCCGACCCCACACTCAGAACGGCGCGCTGTACCTCACCGACAGCAACCCGCCGCGCCCCGGCGCCGGCTCGAAGAAGCGGCCGTTGCCTTCGTTGACGATGACGCTACCCGCCACCTTGCGGTTGGCCAGGTTCTCGGCCCGCGCCAGCAGTTCCAGCTGTCCCACCGGCAGCGCCACCGTCCACCGCGTACGCAGCGCCAGCAGCCCGAAGCCTGATGCGAAGTCGCTGTTGACATCGTTCACCGGCAGGCGTCCCTGTCCGCGCACTTCAACAGCCAGCTCGAAAGCTTTCGATGGCAGCCAGGCCAGCTCGGCATAGCCACTCTTGGCCAGCGTGCCAGCAATGCGGTTGCCAGCCGGCACCGGCAAGGTCGGCGTGACGCACGGCACCGCCGCACACACGGCATAACCGTCTTTGTAGGTGGCAGAGAGCGTCGTTACGCTGATCTGCGCTTGCAGCGTGCTGGCCAGCCTGGCCGTCAGCGCCAGCTCGGCACCCCGCCGCTGCGTGCGGCCGACGTTGCGGAAGGTCGAGCGGCCGCCGCGATTGCTGGCGATGCCGATTTCGTCGTCGGTCTGGGCGTCGAAGACAGCAGCGTCCAGCGCCAAACCGCCCCGTCGCCACTTGGCACCCAGTTCCACCTGGCGGCTGGTCTGCGCCTGCAGCTCGGTGTTGAAACCGCTGCCCCCGTCTGGCCGGTAGGCCAGTTCACCCAGTGTGGGCACTTCAAAGCCGCGGCCGATGCTGATATAGGTGTTGAATTGAGGACTAACGCGCCACTGCAGCGCAGCCACCGGATTGGTGTAGCGGTAGCTTAGCGCCCCGGAATCGTCGCCATTGCCACCGACGATGTAGCGGTCGGTCGATTGGTATTCGACCCGTCCGCTGCGCACGCCGAAGGTCGCGGCCCACTGCGGCGCCAGGTCCACCTCGGCCTGCGCGTAGAGGTCGCGGCTGCCAACGCGGTTGTCCTCGTCGCGACGCAAGCGGCCGCTGACACCCAGCAGGCGCACGGCCGGTGCGCCGCTGAAGTTTTCGAAGCCACGGCGGTCTTCACGCAGGCTGTCTGCCGCCGCACCGGCCACGACTTGCAGCTTGCGCTGTGCGGCCAGCTGCCAGCGCCAGAGCAGGCGTGCGTCCAGGCCCTGATAGTGGCGGTCGAAGTCGATCACGCCACCGGGCTGGCGCTCGCTGATCGTCGGGTTGGTGGCGTTGAGTTGGGTGGCCACGGGGATCGACTGCCACTGCGTCACCGAGCGCGCGCCGCTGTAGGCCGCGACCTGGCTTTCGACGAGTGCGCCTCCGCCGTCGAAGCGGTGGCGCCAGCTCAGGCCGCCCTGATCCTGCCAGGTGTTCTTGCGCGTGTTGAAGCGGTCGGGCTGGCCGGGTGCGTCCTGCGGCAAGGCCACGGGCGTGGTCTGGCGCGGGTCGGCTTCGAATTGATCCCGCCTCAGCCCCAGCGGGTCCTGCGCCGGCTGGTTCAGTGAGTTCAGCACCAGCACCACACGATCGGCGCCCCGTTCCCAGCCCAGGCGGACGTTGCCAGTCGTGCGCTCGGCGCTGCTTTGCGGGCGCGGGCCGTCGGTCTGCAATCGCGAAACTTGTGCACGCACCGACCAGCCGCCGTCGATG
>JANNGN010000423.1:0-1519 GCA_031403895.1 Rubrivivax sp.
CGAAAAGGGCCCGGAAGACCGGCCTCCACGCTGAGGGCCGCGGCTCCAAGTCCGCCTGCGCGGACTTGGATGGCCCGAAGGCCAAGCGACTCTGGCGCTTGGCGGATCGCGTTCAGGCCACCAGATCGACGACGCCACGGCGGCGCAGCGCCAGCGCTGAGCGCCCGGCGTGCAGCGCATCGGCTTGACGACTGTCTGGGGCGTCGTCGCTGCGCCCTTGCTGTGCGCCAGCGCCGGTGTCGGCTTCGGCCTGGGCCTGGGCCTGGGCGTGCGCGCCGTCACGCTGGCGCGGCTGCTCGAAGACACCGCCACCGCTGAGCGTCAGCCCGGCTTCGCGCAGGCTGCTGGCCAGCAGGGGCAGGGCTTGTTCCAGCGCCTGGCGCGTGTGCGCGTTCTCTGCGCTCAGATGCACAAGTGCGGTCTGGCCGTCGAGCTGAATCTGCACCGACACCGGCCCCATTTCGGCCGGGTTCAGGTGCAGGCGCGCATGGCCGATGCCGTCGCGCACGAAGGTGCTGATCTGGGCCCCCAGCTGGGGGCCGAAATCGGCGCTGCCGGGGGCTGCCGATAGCTGCCCTTCGGCCTGCACCTGAAAGGCCGCCAGCGCGTTACCCGCAGCAGGGGCGGCCAGCAGGGTGGGCACACCCGGCGGGTTGTCGCTGTGCAAGCCGGTGCCGGCCGGCAGTGCCACCGCAGCCAGTTGCTGGCCGAAGCTGTCGCGGCTGTTTTCACTGCCGCCGCCTTCGGCTTGGGCGCGGCCCTTGGCAGCGGAGGCGGCTGCCAGACCCGCCGCGACGCCCGCGTCCAGGCCGGCGCTGGCGCTGGCGGGGTCGATGCCGGTGCCGCAGGCATTGCCGGATGGGCCGCGCTTGGGGCGGTCGGACAACGTTGCCGGCGTTGGCGTGGTGGAACTCTGGCCCGTCGTGTTCCCCGGCGAACCAGCGCATGCGGCTGCAGCGGCAGCGCGCAGTTCGGTCAGCAAGGTTGCCACGCCCGGTGGCGGCGGCGGGCCGTCGGCGGCCGGGTGTTCTTCGTCGGTTTGCGGGGGCTGGGTCTGCCCGGTCTTGCACTCGGCTTGCGCGGGCATCGGCCTGGGCTCGGCCTTGGTGGGGCGGTGGGCGGCTGCACCAGCGCTGGACAAACGCGCGGCGTTGCGCAGCCGCTCGCGCGCGGCGTCATTGGGCGGCTTCGGCGTGGCGTCGTCCAGCGCGCGCGCAAAGTCGTCGGCAGCAGCCTCCGGGTTGGCAGGCGCTGCGCTGTTCTTCGGTGGTGGTTGCGGCGGCGGCGCGGCGGCAACCATTGAGGCGTTCAGCGGGTTCATCGTGGGGCTCCTGATCGGGTTCAGTGCGCCACGGTGCGGCGGTGCGCGGGGTCGTCCACGCACCGCTGCGCGGTGCTGTCGTCGATGCACCGCTGCGGGGGGCTGGCGTGGGTGCACCGCTGCATGGCGGTGTGTTGCGCTCGCCGCCGTGTGGCGCCGTCATCACTGGGGCGCTGGTCCAGCCGCTGTGCGTTGCGT
>JANNGN010000424.1:0-4289 GCA_031403895.1 Rubrivivax sp.
AGTTGACGCCGGTGAAGTGGAAGTCGGGCTCATTCGCGCCGCAGACGAAGTCGGCCATCAGCGCCACCGTGCGGTCGGCCACCACACGCACCGGCTTCTGCATCTGCAAGGGGCCCAGGTAGCCGGGCTTGCAGCCGAAGTGGTCTTCGATCTCAGTGCCGGTGGCGAAGCGGAAGCCTGCCTTCAAGCCTGGCACCTTGCCGGCCTTGACCTCATTCAGGTCGTGGTCGCCGCGCAGCAGCAGCAGCCACACCGTGGTCTTGGCGATCGCGCCGCTTTCGTCGAGTTCGTCAGTGGCCATGACCAGCGACTTCACGGTCTGCGACAGCGGCAAGCCGAGCAGCGTGGCCACGTCGGCGCAGGTGCTTTTTCCCGGCGTGGGTGTCTTGTCCAAAGGCTGTATTGCGACCGCGCGCGACGGCAGCAGCGCCACACCTTCGGCGAGCTCGATGTTGGCGGCGTAGTCGCTGCTGGGGCAATAGACGATGGCGTCTTCGCCGGTGTCGGCGATAACCTGGAATTCCTGCGACACGTCGCCACCGATGGCGCCTGTGTCGGCAGCCACGGCGCGGTACTGCAGCCCCATGCGGTCGAAGATGGTGGCGTAGGCCTTGCGCATGGCGTCGTAGCTGCGGCGGCCGGACTCGACATCGCGGTCGAAGGAGTAGGCGTCCTTCATCGTGAATTCGCGCCCGCGCATGAGGCCGAAACGCGGCCGGCGCTCGTCGCGAAACTTGGTCTGGATGTGGTAGAAATTTCGCGGCAGCTGCTTGTAGCTGCGCAGTTCCTGGCGCGCGATGTCGGTGATGCCTTCCTCGCACGTGGGCTGGATGATGAAGTCGCGGTCGTGGCGGTCCTTCAGGCGCAGCAGCTCAGGGCCATAGGCCTGGAAGCGCCCGGACTCGCGCCACAGCTCTGCCGGTTGCACCACGGGCATCAGCAACTCGACCGCGCCGGCGCGGTTCATCTCCTCGCGGATGATGTGCTCGACCTTGCGAATGACGCGCAAACCGAGCGGCATGTAGCTGTAGATCCCTGCGCCCAGGCGTTTGATGAAGCCGGCTCGCGTCATCAGCCGGTGGCTGACGATTTCAGCGTCAGCGGGCGCTTCCTTGAGGGTTGAGATAAAGGTGGCAGATGCTTTCATGGGGCTTTGCGCACCGGGCACCGTGTGGGTGTTGGCGGCCTGGTGCGGACCGCATCGACGGCCCGCAAGGACAACCAGATGACCCCCATGAATGGAGGCCCGTGCCGATGCGGGTTAGCGAGAATTCGCGCGCCGCACAGTGCCGGTGCAATAATGAAATCAGTCACAAATTCGGGGTCTGATTATGCTCGACCGGGAAGGCTTCAGGCCCAACGTCGGCATCGTCCTATTGAACGGCCGCAATCAAGTGTTCTGGGGCAAACGGCTGCGCACGCACTCGTGGCAGTTTCCCCAAGGCGGCATCAAACATGGCGAGTCGCCTGAACAGGCGATGCTGCGTGAACTGCAGGAAGAGGTGGGCCTCTTGCCCGAGCACGTGCAGATCATTGCGCGCACCCGGGACTGGCTGCGCTATGAAGTGCCCGAGCACTTCATCCGCAAGGACGCGCGCGGCCACTACCGCGGCCAGAAGCAGATCTGGTTCCTGCTGCGCCTGGTGGGGCGCGACAGTGACATGAACCTGCGCGCCACCGACCACCCTGAATTCGACGCCTGGCGCTGGAACGAATACTGGGTGCCGCTGGACCTTGTCATCGAGTTCAAGCGCAGCGTCTATGAGATGGCGCTGACGGAGTTGTCGCGCTATCTGCCACGCTCCAATCCGCAGAACCGCTACCTGCGCTCGGGCTTGCGGTCGCAGCGCCAGGGGCACGACTTCGAGCCGCCGCCGAGCCTTGAGCCCGACGAACCCGAACCCAACGCCGCCAAGTAGGCCGAGCGCGTGTCGCGCTACATCAGGACCAGGTTGGTCCGGTGCACCAGTTCTGGCTCGTTGGCGTAGCCGAGAAGCGCCTCGATCTGCGCCGAGGGTTTGCGGGCGATCAGCCTCGCTTCGGCCGACGAGTAGTTGGCCAGGCCGCGCGCGATTTCAGTGCCGGCCAGGGTCTGCACCGCGATCACATCGCCGCGCACGAATTCGCCCTGCACTTCATGCACGCCGATGGGCAGCAGGCTCTTGCCTTCGTCGCGCAGCTTGGCCACCGCGCCATCGTCCACGCGCACCGCTCCGCGCAGTTGCAGGTGGTCCACCATCCACCGCTTGCGCGCAGCCAGCTTGGGCGTGCTGGCGAGCAAAGCCGTACCGATGCTTTCGCCAGCAGCCAGCCGCAGCAGCACGTCGGTCTCGCGCCCCCAGGCAATCACCGTGCTGGTGCCACTGCCTGCTGCCCGTTTGGCCGCCAGCACTTTGCTCAGCATGCCGCCACGGCCGATGCTCGAACCCGCACCGCCAGCCATGGCCTCGAGCGCGGCGTCACCCGCGGTGGCCTGGTCGATGAAGCGCGCCTGCGCGTCCTTTCGCGGGTCGGATGAATACAGCCCGCGCTGGTCGGTGAGGATGACGTAGGCGTCGGCGTCCACCAGGTTGGCCACCAGTGCACCCAGCGTGTCGTTGTCGCCAAAGCGGATCTCGTCGTTGACGACGGTGTCGTTTTCGTTGATGACCGGAATCACCTTCAGCGCCAGCAGCGTCAACAGCGTGGAGCGCGCGTTCAGGTAGCGCTCACGGTCGGCCAGGTCGGCGTGTGTCAGCAGCACCTGCGCACTCGCCATGCCATGCGCGGACAGGTGCGTCTCGTACATCTGCACCAGGCCCATCTGGCCTACCGCAGCGGCGGCCTGAAGCTCATGCAATTCCTTAGGCCGCGTCGCCCAGCCCAGGCGCTTCATGCCTTCGGCGATGGCGCCGCTGGAGACCATCACCACTTCACGGCCCTGGTGTGCCAGGGCCGCGAGTTGGCGCGCCCAGTTGCCAATCGCCACGGCATCGACGCCGCGGCCCTCGTTGGTGACGAGGCTGGAGCCGACCTTGACGACGATGCGGCGGGCGCCGCTCAACACGCTGGCCATGTGCGCTACCCGTCGGTCTGCGCTTCGAAGCGCTGGTCGGGCAACGGTTCAACTTTCTGCTGCGCGGCAACGTGGTTCTGGATGCGTTCGAGCAAGGGCTGCAAGCCTTCACGCGCCAATGCAGAGATCGCAAATACTGGCCCCTTCCAGCGCAGTCGCCGCACGTAGTCCTGCACCCTCGTATCACGCTCTTCTAGCGGCACCATGTCGAGCTTGTTGAAGACCAACCAGCGCGGTTTGGCGTGCAGCTTGGGGTCGTACTTCTTCAGTTCAGCGACGATCGCGCGCGCCTGCGCCACGGGGTCGACGCTGTCGTCAAAAGGGGCGGCGTCAACGATGTGCAGCAGGAGCCGAGTGCGCTGCAGGTGGCGCAGGAACTGGTGGCCCAGGCCCGCGCCTTCCGACGCGCCTTCGATCAGGCCGGGGAGGTCGGCAACCACGAAGCTGCGCTCGGGCCCGACGCGCACGACACCCAGATTCGGGTGCAGGGTCGTGAAGGGGTAATCGGCAATCTTGGGCCGTGCATTGGAGATGGCAGCGATGAATGTGGACTTGCCGGCGTTCGGCATGCCAAGCAGGCCCACGTCGGCCAGCACGCGCAGTTCCAACTGCAACTTGCGCGCTTCACCGGGCCAGCCCGGCGTCTTCTGGCGCGGGCTGCGATTGGTGCTGGTCTTGTAGTGCAGATTGCCAAAGCCACCGTCACCACCCTTGGCCAGTTGCGAACGCTGGCCATGTTCAAGCAGTTCTACCAGCACCGCGCCGGTTTCGGCGTCGGAAATGATGGTGCCCACGGGCATGCGCATCTCGATGTCGTCACCGGCCGCGCCAAACTGGTCCGACCCGCGCCCGGGCTCGCCGTTTTTGGCATCAAACCGGCGTGTGTAGCGGTAGTCGATGAGGGTGTTGATGTTGAGGTCGGCCACCGCCCATACGCTGCCGCCGCGCCCGCCGTCGCCGCCATTGGGGCCGCCAAAGGGGATGAACTTCTCGCGCCTGAAGCTCACGCTGCCGGCGCCGCCCTGGCCGGCCGAGATCTCGATCTTGGCTTCGTCAAAGAACTTCATGCAGCGGCAATCGTAGCGTTGGCTTTAAAACGAAGAAGCCCCGGCAGGCCGGGGCTTCGCTGGCTGAGCGAAGAAACGCTCAGGCCGGTGTCACGAACACGGTCTGGCGGTTCAGGCTGCCCTTGACGGCATAGGACACCGAACCGTCCAGCAGTGCGAACAGCGTG
>JANNGN010000425.1:0-1847 GCA_031403895.1 Rubrivivax sp.
GCTGTTTCAGATGCGCCCGCGCACCGGACCAGCGCGACACCACCGCCGCCAGCAGGTCCAGCGCGCCGGGCGACACGCCACCCAGGAAAGGCTGCGAGGTTGCGAACTGGTCGGCAAAGATGGTCCAGTACCCGTGCAGCCGGGTGCGTGCGCCGAGCCGCAGTTTCTCGTGCGTGCCGCTGTCGCCAGTTTCAAACCAGCGCTCGGGGTAGTCGATGACGCCAATGGCGGCATAGCAGTTGGACGCGATGAACACCAGACCGCGCAGGGCCTGCGCACGCGCCTCCGCGCCCGCCGGCAGCAGTCCCGAGGTCGGATGCCGCAGGCCCAGTTCGATGAGGATGGCGGCACTCTCCGTCATGACGCTGCCATCGTCGAACAGCAGCGCAGGAATCTGACCCAGCGGGTTGACCTGCCGCAGTTGCTGCTGCGCAGAATCGGGCTCCCAGGTCGAGGCGCGCTGCACCCGGTAGGGCACCGCGCAGCGCAGCAACGCCATCTCCACCGCCGCCGAGCCCGAGCCGTCGGAGCCAAACAAGGTCCACATGCGCGGCAGTGTAGCCACGCCACCCAAGCGACAAGCGCGCGGACAATCCACGGCATGACATCGCCACCTTCGCCACCGTTGATCCTGGCTTCCACCTCGCGCTACCGGCGTGAGCTGCTGCAGCGCCTTCGCCTGCCCTTCGAGATGCAGGCACCGCAGGTCGATGAAACACCGTTGCCTGGCGAAAGCCCCGCCGGGCTGGCACAGCGCCTGGCACTGGCCAAGGCGCAGGCAGTGGCAGCGCTGCGGCCCGGGGCAATAGTCATCGGCTCCGACCAGGTGGCTGAACTCGACGGCCTACCCATTGGCAAGCCCGGCACACACGAACGCGCGGTGGCGCAATTGCGGCGCATGCGCGGCCGCCGCGTAATCTTCCAGACCGCAGTCGCCGTGGTGTGCGCCGACGCCGGCTACGCGCAAGTGCTGCTGGCAGCCGTGGCGGTGACGTTTCGCATGCTGTCCGACGCCGAGATCGAACACTACCTGCGCACCGAAGAGCCTTACGACTGCGCCGGCAGTGCGAAATGCGAGACGCTGGGCATCGCGCTGCTGGACGCGATCGACAGCGACGACCCGACGGCGCTCATCGGCCTGCCGCTGATCCGCACCTGCCGCCTGCTGCGCGCGGCCGGCCTCGACCCGTTGCTGCCATGAGCGGCACGCTGGTGGGGGCGCTCGTACGCACGCCGTTGGGGACGCTCGTCCTGGTGCCCAACACGCTGGACCTGGGCGCCGCCGAGGTGGACCTGCGCGAAGTGCTGCCGCACGGCGTGATCCGCCGCGCCGCCACGCTGCAGCACTGGGTAGCTGAAGATGCCCGCAGCACACGCGCGTTCCTCAAGCGCGTGGGTGCCATCGAGCCGCTGGTGCGGCCGCTGCAGGAACTGTCGATCGTGGAACTGCCGCGCCCGCGCAAGGGCAGCCGAGACAGCGTGCCGGCACAGGAATGGCATGCGTTGCTGGCGCCCGCCTTGCAGGGCCAGGACCTGGGGCTGATCTCCGAAGCCGGCCTGCCCGCCGTGGCCGACCCGGGCTCCAACCTGGTGGCCGCCGCGCACGCGGCCGGCGTGCCGGTGCTGGCACTGGCAGGGCCCAGTTCGCTGCTGCTGGCGCTGGCCGCCAGTGGCCTCAACGGCCAGAGCTTTGCCTTCGTGGGCTACCTGCCGCAAGAGGCTGCGGCACGCGGCGTGCGCATCCGCGAACTGGAATCGCTGTCTCGCCGCCTCCAGCAGACGCAGCTGATGATCGAAACGCCCTACCGCAACGCCGCGCTGCTGGCGGCCCTGGTGGAGACCCTGGC
>JANNGN010000426.1:0-3566 GCA_031403895.1 Rubrivivax sp.
TGCGTCATCGCCACCACGAGGTCGAATTCGCCGCGGCGGGCGCGCATGAACACGGTGTCGGGCGCAAAGGGGCCCTGCACGTCCAGGCCGGCGTCGCGCGCGGCCTGCACTGCCGGGCCGATGATGAGCAGCTCTTCATCGCCGAAAAGTCCGCCCTCGCCCGCATGCGGGTTCAGGCCCGCGACTGCAATGCGCGGACGCGGCTGCCCCCATGCGGCAGCCGCACGGTGGGCGATGTGCAGGGTCTGCAGCACGGCATCGAAGGTCACGGCTTCGATCGCCTTGCGCAGCGACATGTGGATCGTCACCAGCACCGTGCGCAGTTCTTCGTTGGCCAGCATCATGCGCACCGGTGGCGGCGCGGCGCCGGGTGGTGCGGCCAGGGCCTGCAGCATCTCGGTATGGCCCGGGTAGACCACACCGGCTGCAGACAGCGCTGCCTTGTGGATCGGCGCAGTGACGATGGCCGAAGCCTCGCCAGCCTGCACGCGACGCACTGCCTCTTCGATGCAGCGCGCGGCGGCTGCGCCATTGCGGCCGTCGATGCACCCCTGCGGCAGTGCGGCCAGGCCGGCCGGCATCCCGGCCGGCACCAGCACCGGCAGGCAGCCGGGTGGCACCGCAGCCAGGTCGGCGGGCGCTTCGACCACTGCGGTCATCGCACTGCCGGCACGGCGCAGCACCGCCACATCACCGACCACCACGCAACCCGCCAATGCACCGCGCTCGAAGGCGCGCACGATGATCTCGGGGCCGATGCCGGCGGCGTCGCCCATCGTCACCAGCAGCGGCTTCATGCGGGGTTCTCGATCTCGATGTGCTGGTGCTCGATGCCAAGCGCTGCGGCCACATGCGCCGCCACGGCCGCCGCGCCAAAGCGCTCGGTGGCGTGATGACCGCAGGCCAGGAAGGCGACACCGGTCTCGCGCGCCAGGTGCGCCTGCGGCTCGGAGATTTCGCCCGTGATGAATGCATCCGCACCCGCCGCGATGGCCGCTTCGAAATAGTCCTGCGCACCACCCGTGCACCAGGCCACGCGGCGCAGCGCGCGGCCGTCGCCGGGCACGACGACGATGCTCTTGTTCAAGGCGGCAGTCGCGCTGGCGGCCAGTGCTGCCAGCGTGGACTGCGCACCCGCAGGGCCGATGAAGCCCAGCGCCTGCTCGCCAAAGCGCGCATCGGCATGCAGGTTGAGGCGCAGCCCGAGCTGGGCGTTGTTGCCCAGCGCTGCATGCGCATCCAGCGGCAGGTGGTAGGCATACAGGTTCAGGCCAGCGGCCATCAAGCGGCGCACCCGTGCCGCCAGCCAGCCCGTCAGGCGCCCGTCCTGCCCGCGCCAGAACAGACCGTGGTGTACCAGCAGCGTGTCCGCGCCGGCCGCGATGGCGGCGTCGATAAAGGCCAGGCTCGCGGTCACGCCAGAGACGATGCGCCGCACCTCGGGCGCGCCCTCGACCTGCAGACCGTTCGGCCCATAATCCTTGAAAAGCTCTGGCTGCAGCAGCAACTGCAGGCACGAATCAAGTTGTTGTCGCTCAGCCATGGGCTGATTCTGCCTTCGCAGCGCTGAGCTTCACCTGCTGCCAATCCCACTTTGTGATGCGTAGAACCTGGCTCGTCTTTTCGCAGGCTGTCACCGTCGGTGTGGCGCTGCTGTTCGTGGTGTTGACCTTCAAGCCGGAGTGGCTGACGGGTGGCCGGTCGGTGTCGATGCGGCCGGCGCCGACGCTGATCCAGGCGCCCTTGCTCGGCGGCCCCGGCCTCACTGCCAGCGCGACCGCGACGGGCACCACCAGCGGCTTCGCACTCGCCGCGCGCCGCGCCGCGCCGGCCGTGGTCAGCATCACCGCCACCAAGGTGACACGCCGCAGCCCGCACACTGACGACCCACGCTTCAAGTTCTTCTTCGGCGAGCAGCCGCAGGGGCAGGCGCAGGTGGGCCTGGGCTCGGGCGTGATCGTCTCGCCTGAGGGCTACCTGCTGACCAACCACCATGTGGTGGAAGAGGCCACTGACATCGAAGTGCAGCTTGCCGACGGCCGCAACACGCGCGCCACCGTGGTCGGCAGCGACCCCGAAACCGACATCGCGGTGCTCAAGATCGAGCTGCAGAACCTGCCCGTGGTGACACTGGGCGACGTGCGCGCGCTGCAGGTCGGCGACGCGGTGCTGGCCATCGGCAACCCCTTCAACGTCGGCCAGACCGTCACCGCCGGCATCATCAGCGCACTCGACCGCACGCAGGCCGGCGCCTCGCAGTTCCAGAACTTCATCCAGACCGACGCCGCCATCAACCCCGGCAATTCCGGCGGCGCGCTGGTGGACGCGGCGGGCAACCTGGTGGGCATCAACACCGCCATTTTCTCGCGCACCGGCGGCAGCCTGGGCATCGGCTTCGCCGTGCCAGTGGACACCGCGCGCCAGATCATGGAATCGCTGATCCGCGGCGGCAGCGTGCGCCGCGGCTGGATCGGCGTGGAGCCGCGCGACCTGAACGCGGAACTGGCCGAGAGCCTGGCGCTGCCGATCAAGACTGGCGTGCTGATCACCGGTGTGCTGCAGGACGGCCCCGCCGCGCGCGGCGGCTTGAAGCCGGGCGACGTGGTGGTGAGGGTGGGCGGCAAGCCGGTGCTCAACACGGGTGAGCTGTTCTCGGCCGTCGCCGCCTTGCCACCCGACAGCACCGCCATCATTGGCGTGTTGCGCGGAGCGCAGGCGCTGGACGTGAAAATTGCAGTGGGGGAGAGGCCGAAGCAAGCTGGGAACGGGCGCTGAGGATTCTGCTTGCGTCCGATCGCATGCGCTTGGCGGGTTGAGTGCGGCGCGGCAAAGGCGGTCCCGGGCAGGCTCAAGCGCTTCGCTGTGGCGGGTCCCGAAAAATCACCGCTGCCGGCCTGAGCGGCGGGCGATGCCCGGCAGGGGCCTACTCTGTGGCGGCGAGGAGCACAGGGCTTGAGTCGGCGCGCAAAGCGCGCTTCGTAAACTGACTCACCGCAGCTTGTTTGAACGCAGCGCCCGCAGGGAGCGAAGTGAGTTCTGCGGTGCGACTCAAGACCGAGCACCACAGCGAAGTCGTAGCGCAGCGAAGACCGCCATAGCGTGGGCCCCTGCCGGGCATTGCCCGACGCGACGCGCGACACACGCGACGCATCACAGCATCAACGCCAGCCGCTCCAGTATCAGCACCGCAAAAAACCCCAGCGCCGCAATCACCGTCCACTTCACGATGATGATGCCGCGTTGCCGCCACACCACCTGACCCGTGCCGACATAGAGCGCAAAGCTCAGCAAGCCACACACCAGCAGCAGCCCGAAGACGAGCCGAAAAATCATCATCACCAGGCCGGCGCGAGTTCGGCAAAACCGGCCGGCGCATCGGCATCGCGCGCGAAGCTCACGACCTCGAAAGCGGACTCATCCGCCAGCAACTTGCGCAGCAGCTTGTTGTTCAGCGCGTGCCCGCTCTTGTAGGCGACGTAGCTGGCCAGCAGCGGCTTGCCGGCGATGTGCAGGTCGCCAATCGCGTCGAGGATCTTGTGCTTGACGAATTCATCGTCGTAGCGCAG
>JANNGN010000427.1:0-2179 GCA_031403895.1 Rubrivivax sp.
CACTGGCAAAGATGGCCGCGTGATCAAGGGTGATGTGCTGGGCGCACTGGCCGCGCCTGCACCCACCGCCAAGGCGCCGGCTGCACCCGCACCGCGCGCTGCCGCTCCGGCGGCTCAGCTGCTGCCCAGTGTCGCTGCGCCTCCTGGCATGAACCTGGGCGACCGCCCCGAACAGCGTGTGCCGATGTCGCGCCTGCGTGCCCGCATCGCCGAGCGGCTGGTGCAGTCGCAGTCCACCAACGCCATCCTCACCACCTTCAACGAGGTGAACATGGCGCCGCTGATGGACATGCGTAAACGTTTTCAGGAGAAGTTCGAGAAGGAGCACGGCGTCAAGCTCGGCTTCATGAGCTTCTTCGTCAAGGCGGCGGTGGCGGCGCTGAAGAAGTACCCGATCATCAACGCCAGCGTGGACGCGAATGACATCGTCTATCACGGCTACTTCGACATCGGCATCGCCGTCGGCAGCCCGCGCGGCCTGGTGGTGCCGGTGCTGCGCAATGCCGACCAGATGAGCTTTGCCGACATCGAAAAGAAGATCGCGGAATACGGCCAGAAGGCCAAGGACGGCAAGCTCGGCATCGACGAACTCACCGGCGGCACCTTCAGCATCAGCAACGGCGGCACCTTCGGCAGCATGCTGTCCACACCCATCATCAACCCGCCGCAGAGCGCCATCCTGGGCGTACACGCCACCAAGGACCGGGCCGTGGTTGAAAACGGGCAGATCGTGGTGCGGCCGATGAACTACCTGGCGATGAGTTACGACCACCGCATCATCGACGGCCGCGAGGCGGTGCTTGGCCTGGTGACGATCAAGGACGCGCTGGAAGACCCGGCGCGCCTGCTCTTCGACATCTGAGGCGGGCACGACCATGGCAAAGCACTTCGATGTCGTCGTCATCGGCGCCGGCCCCGGCGGCTACATCGCCGCCATCCGCGCGGCGCAGCTTGGTTTCAACACCGCCTGCATCGACGAGTGGAAGAACGAGAAGGGCGGGCCAGCGCCCGGTGGCACCTGCACCAATGTCGGCTGCATCCCCAGCAAGGCGCTGCTGCAGAGCAGCGAACACTTCGAACACGCAGGCCATGCCTTTGCGGACCACGGCATTGGTCTGTCGGACCTGCGCATCGACGTGAAGAAGATGCTGGCCCGCAAGGACACCGTCGTGAAGCAGAACAACGACGGCATCCTGTACCTGTTGAAGAAGAACAAGGTCAGTTTCTTCCACGGCCGCGGCGCTTTTGCAAAGGTGGTGGAGGGCGGCTACGAGGTGACAGTCGGTGACGAGACGCTGGTCGGCAAGCACATCATCGTCGCCACCGGCTCCACTGCCCGCGCGCTGCCCGGCACGCCCTTTGACGAAGAGCAGGTCCTCAGCAACGATGGTGCGCTGAAGATCGGCGCCGTGCCGAAGACGCTGGGCCTCATCGGCGCCGGCGTGATCGGCCTGGAGATGGGTTCGGTCTGGCGCCGCCTGGGATCGGAAGTCACCGTGCTCGAAGGCCTGCCGACCTTTCTGGGCGCGGTGGACGAGCAGATCGCCAAGGAAGCGCACAAGGCATTCGTCAAGCAGGGTTTGAAGATCGAGCTTGGCGTGAAGGTGGGCGAAATCAAGGCCGACAGGAAGGGCGCTCAGTCGCAAGTGACTGTGGCCTACACGACGGCCAAGGGCGACGCGCAGACGCTGACGGTGGACAAGCTCATCGTCAGCATCGGCCGCGTGGCCAACACCGTGGGCTTGAACGCTGAAAGTGTGGGCCTGAAACTCGACGAACGCGGTGCCATCGTGGTCGATGACGACTGCAAGACCAACCTGCCGGGCGTCTGGGCCGTTGGTGACGTGGTGCGTGGTCCGATGCTCGCGCACAAGGCCGAAGAAGAAGGCGTGGCGGTGGCAGAGCGCATTGCAGGCCAACATGGCCACGTCAACTTCAACACCGTGCCCTGGGTGATCTACACCAGCCCCGAAATTGCCTGGGTCGGCCAGACCGAGCAGCAGCTCAAGGCCGCCGGCCGCGCCTACAGGGCCGGCACCTTCCCCTTCATGGCCAACGGCCGGGCGCGCGCGCTGGGCGACACCACGGGCATGGTGAAGATGCTGGCCGACGCCGCCACCGACGAGATTCTGGGCGTACACATCGTTGGCCCGATGGCCAGCGAACTGATCGCAGAAGC
>JANNGN010000428.1:0-6036 GCA_031403895.1 Rubrivivax sp.
CCACCACCACCACCCCAGGCGGCGTGCCGATCGACACCAGCCGCACTGCCCGGGGGCAGGACAGCCGCGTGCTGTTTCTCATCCTGCACTACACGGTGGCTGACTTTGCGCTGTCGATGAAGATCCTGACCGAACAAGAGGTGTCGGCCCACTACCTGCTCAGCGACGAGAGCCCGCCGCGCATCTTCAGGCTGGTGGACGAAAGCCGCCGCGCCTGGCATTCGGGGCCCAGCGCCTGGAAGGGCCACCGCATGCTCAACGCCAACAGCATCGGCATCGAGATCGTGCATCCGGGTTTCAAGCTCGGACCTGGCGGGGTGCGCATCTACCAGCCCTTTGCGCAAGCGCAGATGGACGCATTGATCCCGCTCGTGAAAGACATCGTGCAGCGCCACCAGATACGCCCGGACCGCATCCTGGGCCACGGTGAAGTCACGCCGTCGTACAAGGAAGACCCGGGGCCGACCTTCCCCTGGAAGCTGCTGTCCGAACTGGGCATCACGCCGCCCTGGCCCGACGCTGCGCGCGTGGCCGCGCAGCGCGCACTGTTCGACGCACAGTTGCCCGACGCCGCATGGTTCCAGGCTGCGCTGGCGCAGTGGGGTTTTGAGATCGCGCGCAGCGGCGTGTGGGACGCGCAGAGCCAGCGCGTGCTGATGAACTTCCAGATGCGCTACCGGCCCAGCGACCACAGCGGACAAATCGACGCCGAGAGTGCGGCGCTGCTGCAGGTGCTGACGAACCCGGGCGACACGCCCTGAACCTCACCCCCACGCCATGGCAACAGGCTACTCGTGTACACCACCGGACAGAAAGCTGGGCTGCAAGGTTGGCGCCGTGAAAGAGGTCTGGTCGGGGTTGAAACTGGTGCTGCAAAAGGAACTTCGGTGACGCCGGACGCGCTGCCCCACGACACGCCAAGGCTGCGCCTGCGCCGGCTGGCGGCGCAAGACCTGGCGCCTTTTCAGGCCTACCGCAGTGACGCTGAACTGGGCCGTTACCAGAGCTGGTTGCCGCTGGCAGACAGCGCCGCGCTGGCCTTCCTGCAGCAGATGGCGAATAGCGCCTTCTGCCCACGCGGCGCGTGGTTCCAGCTTGGCATAGCGGAGCGCGACCGGGACAAACTCATCGGCGACATCGGCATCCACCTGCAGGCCGACGGCAGCGCGGCCGAGATCGGCTTCACGCTGGCACGCAGCGCGCAAGGCCGCGGGCTGGGTCTTGAGGCGGTGGCAGCGGCGATCGAACTCGTGTTTGCCCATACCTCGGCCGCACGGGTAGTGGGCATCACCGACGCCCGCAACAACGCCAGCGTGCGTCTGCTGGAACGCGCCGGCCTGCGCCGCTTTGCCACGCTGGACGCGGTATTTCGCGGCCAGGCCTGTGTCGAGCATCACCATGTGCGTCATCGCCACGGGCTGGCCATCACCACGCTGCGCGCAGCGACCGCCGCAGACGCCGCCGGTGTGGCGCGTGTGCTGATCGAATCGCGGCGCCAGCTGATGCCCTTCGCGCCGTCTGCACACACGGACGACGAAGACCGCGGCTGGGTGCGCGACACGCTCGTCCCGTCGGGCACTGTGACGGTGGCGGTGGCGGATGGCGCGGTGGCCGGTGTGCTGGCGCTGTCTGCGCAGGCAGGCGTGTGCTGGATCGACCAGCTCTCGGTGCATCCGACGCAAGTCGCGCGCGGCATCGGCCGCCGGCTGCTGATGCATGCGCTGGCCACACTGAAGCAGCCGGTGCAGCTGTACACCTTCCAGGCCAACCACCATGCCCGCGCCTTCTATGAACGCCATGGCTTCCATGCGGTGGCCTTCAGCGACGGCGCCGGCAACGAAGAGCACTGCCCCGATGTGCTGTACCGCTGGCAGCCTGCGCCAGCCGCAGCGCTACCATCCGCGCCATGAAAACACTGCCCACCCTGACTCTCGTGCTGTGCCTGGCCGGCTGCAGCTCGCAGCAGCTCTACGCCACTGGCCAAGGCTGGCAGAAACAGGAATGCCAGCAGGTGCTGGAGCGCGAACAGCGCATGCGCTGCGAACACAGCGCTGCCACACCTTATGAACGTTACCAGGCCGAAGCTGCGGCGGCCAAGAAACCGCCGCAGTGAAGCCACCAGGCCGGCCCGCGCTGGCGTCGCTGTGGTTGCTGCTGCTGGCGGGTTGTGTGGCCCTGGCGCCGCCTTCAGTGCCCGTGCCGGGGCCGATGCCGACCCCGGCGCCCATCCCGGCGACCTTTCCGGCATCCGCACCCGACACGAACGAGCAGCCGCCCCCGGCGCCGCGCGAATTCCGCGCCGCCTGGGTCGCCACCGTGGCCAACATCGACTGGCCCAGCAAGCCGGGCCTGTCGTCGGAACAGCAGCGCAACGAAGTACTCGCGCTGCTGAACCGCGCGCAGGCGCTGAACCTGAACGCGCTGATCCTGCAGGTGCGCCCTGCCGGTGACGCGATCTACCCGAGCACGCTCGAACCCTGGAGCGAAACCCTCAGCGGCGAACAGGGCCGCGCACCCGGCCTGCCCGGCGAGCCGCGCTACGACCCGCTGGCCTTCTGGGTGCAGGAAGCGCACCGCCGCGCGATCGAACTGCATGTCTGGTTCAACCCTTACCGCGCGCGCGCATCGTCCGCAAAGTCGCCGCTCGTGGCGCCGCACCTGGGGGTGCGCCAACCCGCACTGGTCAAACGTTATGGCGACCAGCTCTGGATGGACCCCGGCGAGCCCGCAGCGGCCGCGCACACGCTGGCCGTGGTGGCCGACGTGGTGCGCCGCTACGACATCGATGGCGTTCACATCGACGATTATTTCTACCCCTACCCGGTGACCGTGCCGGCGCTGAACGGGGTTGAAGTGGCCTTCCCGGACGACGAGTCCTACGCCCGGTATCGGCTCGGCGGCGGCGAGCAGGCGCGTGAAGACTGGCGCCGTGGCAATGTCGATTCACTGGTGCAGCAGCTCTACAGCACGGTACATGCAGTCAAGCCCTGGGTGCGCGTGGGCATCAGCCCTTTCGGCATCGGCAAGCCCGAGCGGCGGCCGGCCGGCATCACGGGCTTCAGCCAGTACGACAAGCTGTATGCCGATGTCGAACGCTGGCTCACGAAAGGCTGGCTCGACTACCTGGCGCCGCAGCTGTACTGGCCGATCGACCGAGAGGGCCAGCGCTTCCCCGTGCTGCTGGACCAGTGGATCGCCGAGAACACCTTGCAGCGCCATCTGTGGCCGGGCCTGTTCACGAGCATGGTCACGCGCGGTGAGGCGCTGGGCCCGCGTGCTTGGCCGGCGCGCGAAATCGTTGAGCAGGTGCAGCAGCAGCGCCAGCGTGGCGACAAGGCCAGCGGCCACATTCACTTCAGCATCGCCGCGCTGATGCAGGACCGCGACGGTGTGGCGACCCAACTGCACTCCGGCGCCTATGCGCAGCCGGCCCTGGTGCCGGCCACGCCCTGGCTGGACGACCAGCCGCCGCCCGCGCCCAGCTTGCGCAGAAGCGGCGCACGCCTGAGCATCGAGCCCGGCGTCGGCGAAGCGGCCGTGCGCTGGGCCCTGTGGCGGCGCGAAAAGGGTCTGTGGCGCTTTGCCGTGTTGCCCGGCAGCCAGCGCCAGATCGATCCCGGCGGCGCCGACCTGCTGGCACTGAGCGCGGTGGACCGGGTGGGCAACCAGAGCGCTCAACACATCATCAAATGGCCATGACCACCTTGCCGACAACCCTGCGCACCGAACAGCCCCACCCCGAGCACCCGGCGCTGCACCGCTACGACACCGCCACGCTGGTGCATACCTTCATCGCCGACCAGGCCCTGGCCGCGTTGGCCGTGCGCGCTGCGGGCGCGGCGCTGGCGTTGGCCGTGGACGCAGCGGTGCCGCGGCTGCGCGCGGGCGGGCGCATCGTCACCGTCGGCGCCGGCACGAGCGGGCGGCTGGGCGTGCTGGACAGCGTCGAGCTGCACCCCACGTTTTCGTGGCCGCGTGAACGCGCGCCCGCACTGCTGGCCGGCGGCGAAGGCGCGATGTTCGTGGCCGTGGAAGGTGCCGAGGACAACCGCGATCAAGGTGCTGCCGACCTGGCTGCACTGCAGCCCACGCCGCACGACGTGGTGCTGCTGCTGGCCGCATCGGGCGCCACGCCCTACGCGATGGGCGCGGCCGAGGCAGCGCGTGCAGCGGGTGCGCTGACGGTGGGCATCGTCAACAACGCTGGTGCGCCGCTGGCAGCGATGTGCGAGATCGCCGTGCTGCTGGACACCGGGCCCGAAGTCATCAGCGGCAGCACGCGGCTGAAGGCAGGCACGGCGCAGAAGATTGCGCTCAACACTTTCAGCAGCAGCGTGATGGTGCGGCTGCACAAGGTCTATGGCAACCTGATGGTGGACCTGCGCGCCAGCAACGCCAAGCTCGTCAAACGTGCCTTGCGGTTGACCGTGCTGGCGACGGGTGCGGATGAAGATGCGGCACGCAGCGCGCTGGCGGAAAGCGGCGCGCGCGTGAAGGTGGCCATCGTGATGTTGAAGGCCGGCGTGGATGCCGCCGAGGCCGAGCGGCGGCTGCGTGCGGCCGACGGCAGCGTCGATGGCGCGCTGGCCTGAGCCACGGCTTCATCCTGCGCGCTTGGCCCCGTGCCTGTGATTCCGCGATCGCGCTCGCTTGACGTTTTTCGCGGCGCCACGGTGGCGCTGATGATCCTTGTCAACAACCCCGGCAGCTGGAGCGCGCTCTACGCGCCGCTGGCGCATGCACCGTGGCACGGTTGCACGGCCACCGACCTCGTGTTTCCGTTTTTCCTGTTCGCGGTGGGCAACGCGCTGGCCTTGGTGATGCCGGGGCTGCAGGCGGGGCCGGCGCCGCTGTTCTGGCGCCGCGTGCTCAAGCGCACGCTGCTGATCTTTGTCATCGGGCTGGCCCTGAATGCCGCGCCTTTCGTGCGCTGGGACGCCAGCGGCGAGCTCGTGCTGCGCAGTTGGGAGACGCTGCGCCTGATGGGTGTGCTGCAACGCATCGCGCTGTGTTTCGGCGCAGCGGCGGCAATCGTCTGGTGCTTCAGCAGGCGTGGTGCGTTGTGGGCTGCGGCTGCGCTGCTGGTGGGCTATTGGCTGGCCTGCATCAGCTTCGGCGCAAGTGGCCATCCGAGCGGCGATCCGAGCGGCGACCCCTACAGCCTGCAAGGCTGGTTTGGCACTGCCGTTGACCACGCGCTGCTGGGTGACGCTCACCTCTACCAAGGCGAAGGCGTGCCCTTCGACCCCGAAGGCCTGGCCAGCACGGCACCGGCCATCGCGCAGGTGCTGCTGGGCTGGTGGGTGGGGCAGATGATGGCCAGTGGCCGCATGAACGCAGAGCTGGTCGCACGCCTGTTTCTGTGGGCCACGGCGCTGCTGCTGTTGGCGTATGGATGGCAACTGCTGATGCCGCTGAACAAGAAGATCTGGACCAGCAGCTACGTGCTGCACACGACCGCGCTCGCAATGATGGCGCTGGCAGCGTTGATCCACCTCATCGACATCCGCAAGCAGCCGGGGGCACTGCGTGGCTGGGTGCGGTTTTTCGAAGTCTTCGGCAGGAACCCGCTCTTCGTCTTTGTACTCAGCGGCCTGGTGCCCCGCGGGCTGGGCCTGCTGCGCTGGCAGGTGGGTGTCGATGCACAGGGCGCAGCGCAGTGGACGAGCCCGCTGCCCTGGCTCTACAACAGCGTGTTCGCGGGCATCGGCAGCGACGCCCGGCTCGGCTCTCTGCTGTTCGCCTGCGCCAGCCTGATGCTGTACGCGCTGCTGGCCTGGTGGCTGGACCGGCGGCGTTTCTACATCCGCGTCTGACGCTCAGAGGGGCGTTCAAATGGCACTCAAGCCATTCATGCACGGCGGGCGCATCCTCGGTCACATGGCGGCCTTCTAACAGCCTTGCACATTCGGTTTCTGGCCTGGACGAAGGCGCGACGGCGCCGCGCGACCGCATGGCGGCGGGCAAAACAGGCGCGTGATCGGCTGCTTGATGAACTTGCATGCGCCATGAAGAACGCCCCGCGTCTGCGGGGCG
>JANNGN010000429.1:0-8312 GCA_031403895.1 Rubrivivax sp.
GCCTGGCCACCCTCGGGCCACAACGGTGAAAACAGCGGCAGGACGTGTACCGGCTTCGGTGCGACCTTCGGCCTGTAGAGATCAGCGGTGAAGTGGCTTGGCGCAATCAGTGCGTCAACGTGGGCCAGTGACGAATCGACCAGGCCCGTGGCGCGCCATATTTGAGGCGGCACGCCGGAGCGTATGCAGCAACTGATGCATTCGCGTTTGTCGCAGCGCTCGCGCTGGTTCTTCCAGAAGATGTGCGTGCTGCACAGCAGCCAGTGTTCATGCAGGGTCCAGACCTTCAGCGCGCGGCCCGCAGGCAGCGCCAGCACCCCGGGCCCGCCGACGAGCGAGATGTTGTGGAAATTGACGACGTCGAAGTCGGCGTCCAGGATCGCTCGCAACTGCCGTTCTTTCAACAGCGGGCGGCCAGTCTGCTGCGTCAACAAGGGTGAAATCCTGCCCCAGGCGCTGTGCAGCCGGCGCACCCTGATGCCGTCCTGGATGCTGTCTTCCGGTTCGACCGGCCCGGCCGGCGTGGCCTTCAGCGCATAGGCGTCGGCGCAATGCACCACGGTCACCTGATGGCCCCTGGCGACGAGCGCGCGCGACAAGGCTTGCACGTAGATGCCGTCGCCGCCAAAGTTGAACGGCGGGTAGTAGGTCGTGATCATGCAGAACTTCATCGGCGGCCCTTGCTGGCCCGCTCCAGGCATTCGAGCGCCATCAGCGCTGCACGGTCCCAGTTGAACAGCGCTGCGCGTGCCACCGAGCAGCGCGCAAGCTCGGCGCCGAGCTGCGGTTCATGCACGAGCCTGGCCATTGCTGCGGCAATGTCGGCGCTCTGGCTGGGGTCCACCAGCAGGCCAGCGTCGCCCACCACTTCTGGCAGCGAGCCGAGCGTGCTGACGATGACCGGCGCGGCGCAGGCCATGGCCTCGACGGCGGGCAGCCCGAAGCCTTCTGAAAACGACGGCATCACGAGCGCCAACGAGGTGGCATAGATACGGGCGAGCGTGTCGTCACTGACGAAGCCGGTGAAGTGAATTCGGCCTGCCACTGCGGGCTGCGCGTCGATCTCGCGCTGCAAGTCGTCAACGTTCGACGAGAAGCCCTGGCTCTTGCGGTCACCGACCAGCAGCAGATGCACGTTGGCATGTTCGGGCCCGTCCAGCATCGCAAAGGCGCGCACGACGCCGATCACGTTCTTGTGGGGCGAGAAGCCACCCACGCAGCAGAAGTAGCGCGCGCTGGCGGGCAGGCCGAATGACTGGGCCAGCTCAGCGCGCACAGCGTCCGCCGCCAGGTGGGCTGGCAGCGGCACAAAGGCCGCGTGCGGGCCCTCGGTGGTGAGGTCGATGCGCTCAGCATCGAGCTTCAGGTAGGTCACGATCTCTTGCCGTGCCGCTTGCGACACGGTCAGGAAGCGCGTGGCCTGAGCGCAGGCCAGCTTGACCTTGAGGTTCCACAAACGCCGCTCGCGCGTACGCGGAAACACCATCCCCGGAAAGTGCTCGGCAATCGCGTCGTGCAGGGTCAACACGTTGGGCAGCCTGGGGGGGCAAGGAAACCAGGAATAGACCGCCGGATAGAACAGCACGTCGAAGCGGCCGCGCGCTGCGGCCGCAGAGAAGCGAAGCAGGTCCGTCACGCTGCGGTTGCCGTCAGCCACCGCCGCCTGGTGCGTCAAGCGCCGGGTCTGGACATGCACGCACTGCGCGCCCGCCGGGGCGGCGATCGGCTGGTCGGCCAGCAGGATGAATTCATGGCCCGACGACTGTCGCAGCATGGCCTCGACCAGTGCGCGCGTAAAGCGGCCGAAGCCGCGCGCGTTGGGCCAGGTCGAGGCGTCGATGCCGATGCGCATCACTTCCACCGCGCCAGGCTGCTGCCGCGGCCGGCCAGCAGGCCCACCAGTTCGCCCGCCGACCAGGCAACGCTGAGCGCGAGGATCCAGATTCGCGTGGCCTGCCGACTGCGACACGCAGCCGGCAGCCCGCGCATGGCGCGCGCATGCATCACCACCGGCAGTGCGATGCACTTCAATGCGCCGAGCCCGCGTTGCCACAGACCCAGGCGTGCGCGCTGGCCGCCGCCGTAGATGCGGCCGTGGCTGAAGCGCGACGCCAGCGTGGCGCTGTCGCCATCGGCGCTGCGGTATTCCACGGCCAGGCCCGGGTGCATCAGCAGGCGTCCGCCCTGGCTGCGCAGGATTTCATTGACTTCGGATTCAATCAATCCTTGGCCCGCGCCCAACCGGGGCAGCAACGACCGCCGGTAGAGCAGCGCCAGCCCCGCGAGGCGGTGCGTCGTCATCACTTCCGGTGCGCGGCCACGGTTGTTGCCTGCGGGTGCATAGGCGGCGTATTCCAGGCAGGCCAGCGCCATGCAGCGTGGTGGCAGGCTTGGCATGATGGTGACCGGGCCGCCGGCCGCAGCCACGTCATCAGCGCCTGCGATCTCGGCACAGGCAGACAGCCAGCCCGCGCCCACGTCGCAGGTGTCTTCGATCAGTGCCACCCATTCGGTGGCACTGACCGCGACACCGATCGCGCGGCGTTCTGGCACCGGCAGGTCCGATGCGATGAAGATCGGCGCCGCACCTTTGCCCGAGTGCGGCGGCGGCGCATGTCCGCCGACGACAAAGCACGGCGCGCTGATCGCCTGGATCGAACGCAAGGTGCGATTCAGTGCGTCGCCTCCTAACAGCGGAATGACCACGATGGCCAGCGTGGCCGGTCTGCCCGGGCTGGCCCCGCGCGCACGGGGCGCTGGGTGCATGTTCACTGGAATGCCTTCGTGCTGCGCACTTCGGAATTCGCCTTTCGGGCTGCCGGGCAGGCTCATCAGGCAACCTCCGTGCTTCGCACTGCGGTATTCGCCTTGGGAACGGCCCGGCGTCTCATGCCGCTTCGCCGGCGCATCGCAGCAAGGCGTCGCGGGCGCGATAGGTACTGACAATTTCCGCCGTGCTGAACGGTGCCGGGCCGCGCGAGGCTGCGGCACGGTAGAAGGCCGCCACCAGCGGTCGCAGACCTGGGTAGGCCGTCTCCCGGCGCCAGGCCCGCTGGGCCAGGTTCGCAGCCGCCGCCGTCCATTGGCGCGTGGCCAGCGTGAAGGGCTGCAGCAGCTTTCGCGTGCGCGAGACTTCGCCATCCAGCAGGTAAGCAAAGCCGTGAAAGAAGTCGATGTGCGCGCTGCCTCGCTGCCCGACAACCACCGCTGCGGCTTCGGTCGGGCGCGACGACATGCTGAACACCAGCGACACGGTCACGCCTTCAGCCGCAGCGATGGCCGAGAGTTCGCCCGGTGCCGCACGCACGGCCTGCCACGCCAGCGTTGCCGGGTCTTGTGCAGGCAACAGGCGACACAGCACGGAAAAGGCGTGCGGCATGATGTCGGCCACGACTGCATCGAGTTCGTCCCCCTGACGCTGTCCGCCCCCCGCAGAGCTGAAGGTGAATTCGACTCTGGTGATCGGGCCCAAACTGCCCATCTGGGCGCAGACTTTCTGCACACCCGCCTGCATCACAAACTGGTGCACGGGGCAGACCATGCGGCCGTCGCGCGCTGCCGTTTCCAGGAGCGATTCGACGTCGGCGGCCGAAGCCGCCAGCGGCTTTTCGCACAACACGTCTGCGCCAGCCGCCAACAAGACGCTGCAACAGTCAACGTGCGTGGCCATCGGCGTGCAGACATGCGCCACCTGCGGGCGCACGCTGGCCAGCAGGGCTTCGACGCTGGCGAAGGCCGCCGCGCCGTACCGGGCCGCCAGGCCTTGCGCCCGCCCGGTGTCGGCATCCACGACCCCAACGATGCGCGCGCCGACCCGACTTGCCACCGACGCATGCCACCCGCCCATCAGGCCCGCGCCGATGATCGCTGCGGCGGGCCTCGCTGCAGTTGCGGCGGAAACGTGGCTCACGAAAAAGCTCGGCCGTTGCAGTCTCAGTCCACCTGGTAGTGACTGCGCACGATGCGCTCGGAGTGCACCTCTTCCTGGTATTCCAGTTCGGTGTTGACCTGCATGTGATCGACCTTGTGACCCAGCAGCCGGCGCGCCAGCAGCAAGCCCATCTCGATCGAGTGGTCGGCATTGTTGTAGCGAAAGGTGCCGCCGCGACCGACGATGTGTACCCCCTCGTAGCGCGCCAGGCAGGCGTGGATGGCTTCCAGCTTGCCCGCGTACTGAAGGTCATAGACGGGGTACGCGTGGTAGGTGCGAATGACGTTGCAGCCTTCGACTTCGGAGGGCTTCACGAACTTCAGCTTGTTGGCCAGGTCGTCGATGCAGCGCTGCGCGACCTGGTCGTCGGTGAGCGCCCAGATGCTGTCGCCAGCGGTGCAGAAGCATTCAAGAACCAGGGACGTGTGGTCGTCGTCCGGCACCATCGCCGGGCTCCAGTTCTTGGGCTCGTGCAGGCGTCCGAACAGGATGTCTTCATCCTGCACGTAGAGCCAGGTGTCGGTGGAAACCTGTTTTTTGCGGATCTTGACGTTGACGGTGATGAGATCGCGGAATTCCAGCCCTTTTGCCGCCGTGAGCGCGGCCTCATCGGCCTTCGGGCTCAAGCCTTGCACCAGGTGCCCGAGCGGGATGGTCGAGACCACATGCGAAGCCAGGATCGTCTGCATGCCGTCCGGGCCTTCGAAGTCCACCTCCAGGCTGTCGGGCCCCACCTGCCTGACGCACTTGACCGACGTGCCAAGCATGACCTTGTTGCCTGCCGCTTCGATGTCTTCTGCCAGCCGTTCGGTGATGCGCATGTAGCCGTCGCGCGGGTACATGAATTCTTCGATCAGGCTCTTGACCTTGGTCTTGCGTGCAGAGAGCGTTTCGCGCACCACGCTCCAGATCGACAGGCCCTTGCTGCGTTGCGAAACCCAGTCTGACGACAACAGCTCGCAGGGCTTGCCCCACACCTTTTCGGTGTAGCGGCGAAAGAACATCTGGTACAGCGTGTTGCCGAATTGCGCCGTGTAGGCGTCCTTCATGTTCTTCACTGGCGCGCCCATGGCACCGTACTTGAACGCTGCGGCCACGAAACCAAAGCCAGCTTTGACGATCGTGAACGCGCCTGCGTTGCGCACCACGTTGCCGATGGCCACCGGGTACAGAAAGTACTTGCCGCCATAGTAGATGCGGCTGATGCGCTGGACCATCACCAGGTGCCCCGCCATCAGGCGGCGGAACCAGTTGTTGAGGTCTTCGTTCTGCGTGAACCAGCGGTGGCCACCGAGGTCGAACTTGTAGCCGTCCACGTGGATCGTCCGGCACAGACCGCCGACATAGCTGTTCTTCTCGAGCACGGTGACCTTCACGCCCTTGGCGCTGAGCTCGTGGCCGGTGGCCAGGCCTGCCGGCCCGGCGCCAAGGATCACGACGTGTTTGGGTAGGGGTGTTGGGCTTGGAGTGCTCACCGGTTCCTCGCCTTGGCGACAGTGTTGTAGGCCGCGCTGAACAGCATCGCGGCAATGAATACGAACCCGAACAACTGGGCCGCGCCCACCAGGCTGCCGGTGAACGAAACCGAATAACCCGGCAGGTAGTTGGTCAGCAGCGCGGCATTGCTGCTGAGATGCGCAGTACCCCGCCACACCAGCCAGTTGGTGGTGAGCAGCAGTTGCAGCGCGGCCAGACCGCCCAGCGCAAGGCCCAGGGAGGTTCCCGAAACCAGGAACACCGGTGGGCGGTACAGCGAAGCGGATGGGCTGTCGAGCACGGGTTGCGACAACCCCCGGCTCAGTGTCGCGGCATAACTGCCATACAGAATAGCGCCCGACAGCCCGCCCAGGATCAAGCCCCAGAAAAGGCCGATCCAGGCCCCGGCCCAACTGACTTCATAGCCGGGCAAAAAGACACCCAGCAGCGACAGATTCTGGCCAACGTTTGGGCCGCCACGCAGCAGCAGGATCGCGGTGGCCAACCACAGCAGCAGGCCGGCAAAGATGCCCGCCATGGCGCCCATGATCGACATGTTCAACCTGACCAGCGAGGTCAGCAAGGTGCGTTCGGATTTACTCAGCATTGATCGGAACCATGCATTGGAGATGGGGGGACGCGCCGCAGCGCGCCCTTCGGGAGCGACGGCAGTTCAGCCATCGACGGATGGCCTGACCGCCTGGCCACCCAGGCGCAGCAGATACACGTAATGCACCATGTTCCAGACCGTGCCGAAGAGCCCGCCAAACACTGCACCGGCGACCCCGCCATAGACCAGGCCGGTGACGCTGCCCGACCAGCTCACGCTGTAGCCCGGCAAGAAGTTGGCCAGCAGGCCCAGATGCGGCCCGATGTGAAAGCCCGGTGGTGCGCCTCGGAGCAGCAGCCAGGCGGTTGCAGAAAACAGCAGGAAACCACCCACTGCGCCTGCGGCGACGGCCAGCGCTGCAATGTCGAGCCGCGCAAATGCGGCCTTGACGATCAAGTCGCCGCGGTCAACAGCCCTGTCAGTTGATCGATTCACCATATCCTCTGTGTGCGAGTCCATCGTTCGCGGCCGCATCGTCCCAACGTTGCGCGCCGGGTTGGATGCTAGGCCAAGACCGCGCCCGCGAGCCAGCGGCAACGGCATTGGCAGCTCGGATTCTGCGCACTCGGACACGCACGCCCCGAAGATGGGTGGGCAGGCAAAATGCATGGGGTGTTGCCGCCCTTAGTATTCGACTTGCGCGTTTGCACCCATCCGGCTCCGCCTTCTTCTTGCGGTGCAATCGGCGGGCCGCCGCAGGCCCGCAGTCTTCCCACCCTGAGCCCGGACCGAGCACCCTGCTGACATGAAAATCGCGTTGATCGGCCTCGGGTCTGCGGCGCGTCGAATCCATGTGCCGGCCATCCGAAGGGTGCCGCAGCTCGAACTGGTCGGCGGCTGCGACCTAACGGCGAATGTGACCGGCTTCGACTTCCCGCTCTACAGCGACCTGGAACAGATGATCGACCGCTGCCGGCCGGACATCGTGAGCATCGTGACGCCGACCGATTCGCACTTCGATCTGGCGTCCCGCGTGGCGGCCAAGGGTGTGCATGTGTTCTGCGAGAAGCCGTTCACGAGCACTGTCGAGCAGGCTGGCGCGCTGCTCGCGCTGACGCGCAGCAAAGGCGTCAAGATCGCCGTCAACAATGAGTTCCGCTTCATGGCCTGCCACCAGGCGGCCAAGGCCTGCATCGGCAGCGAACCCTTTGGCGAACTGTTGTTCGTCTCGATGCAGCAGAGCTTTCGCACCTCTTCTGTGACCGAAGCCGGCTGGCGCGGTGACGACATGGAGCGCACGAACAAGGATTTCGGCACCCATGTCTTCGACCTCTGCCGCTACTTCTTTGGCGAAGAGCCCTTGCGCTTGCGCGCGGTCATGCCCAGGCCCGGTGCCGGTGGCGGGCCTGACTTGCTGAACCTGGTCGATCTTGAATTCTCGCGCGACCGCTTCGCGCGCATCACGCTCGACCGCTTGACGCGCGGCCGCCACCGTTACCTGGACATCCGGCTCGACGGCACCGGCGCCACGGTCGAAACCGAGCTTGGCGGCCATGCGGCCATCAGCGTTGGCATCCACGCTGCCGAGCGGCGGCCGTATGTCGATGTCGATGTCTCTTTTGGCGGCCGGGCTTTCCTGTGTGAAGGCGAGCGGCGCCGCAAGATCGCGGCTGACCCGATGGCCCTCTTCGCCGCCGCCACGGCGCGTTTGCTGGAGCAGTTTGTGCAAGCGCTGCAGCACGGGGGCGAGGTGCCCTGTTCGGGGGCTGACAACATCCGCACCCTGGCGCTGATGCGGGCGGCCTACGACGCAGCAGCGTCGCGGCGCGAGATCGACCTCGCCTTCCTGCATTCACTCGGCTGAACCATGCCGTCGATGCCGATCCAACTTCCCGCTGCCAGCACGCCCGTCGATGCCGACGGGCAGGCCTGGCTGTCAGTGCTGGTGGCCGTGCCTGCGGGGGCTGATCCAGCAGCCTGGTGTGCGCTGCTGGCCGAGCCGGCTTGCGATGGCGACAAGCCGATGTCGCGCGGTTGCTGCGTCATCCTGGCCTGCCCGGGGCCGGACACTCCATGCTGCAACGTGGCGGGTGTGGAGGTGCTGGTCTGCGCGGGCGGGCACCTGTTCCAGCTCTGGGCTGCCGCCATCGAACGCGCAACGGGCACTTATCTCGCAGTCGTCGATGCGCGCTGCCCGCCGGCACCCGGCTGGTTGGCTGCGGCCCGCCGCGCCGTTGACGAGGCGGTGCCGACATTCTTCGGGCCGGTGTCGCCTGACGCTGCCGGCGGGGACAAGGTGCTGGTTCAAGGCCGACATCGGCGTCGATGACGCCCACCAGCGTGACCCGCGGAAAG
>JANNGN010000430.1:0-4322 GCA_031403895.1 Rubrivivax sp.
GGTCCATCGGGAACTGGTCGCTCCGGTCGATCTCTGCAGCGCGCGGTGCAATCTCGGCCTGCGCAAAGGACTGCACCGCGTCTCGCAATGCGTCGATGTCTTCACCAAGCTGGAAGTTCAGGCCTGGAAGGTTCATGCGGGTCTCCGGTTCAGGTGACGGATGGATGTGGCGCGGGCCGACGGCTGCGTGCAGGCCGCGGCGCGCCCAGCAGGCTGCGGCAGCGCGCCTCGTGCTGGGTGATTTCGGCCAGCGTGATCTCGATGTCCTCGCGCTGCTGCTCGAGCAGGCGCCGGTGATCGCCCAGCACGGCCATGAAGGCGCCGAGCTGCTGCGCGGTGTCGGACGGCGAGTCGTACATGTCCACCAGTTGCTTGATCTCTTGCAGGCTCAAGCCCAGGCGCTTGCCGCGCAGCGTGAGTTTCAATCGCGTGCGGTCGCGCTGGGTGTAGATGCGGTTGCGCCCCACGCGCCCCGGCGCGAGCAGGCCCACGTCCTCGTAGAAGCGGATGGCGCGCGCGGTGATGTCGAACTCGGTCGCCAGCTCGGTGATGGTGAAGCTGCGCTGCGCTGCGCGTGCTGGAGTGGGCATGGTTAGACTGCGCCGGCCGTTGACGTTGACGTAAACGTAAATATAGAGCCATGGCCAACCCGCACGAGAGCGCCCTGCACTACCCCCTGGGCGACACCCTGCCCGCACCCGGCACCACCCTCGAGCTGGCCCCTGGCGTGCGCTGGCTGCGCATGGGGCTGCCCTTCGCGCTGGACCACATCAACCTGTGGCTGCTGCGCGATGCGCAGGACGGCGTGCAGGGCTGGACGATCATCGACTGCGGCATCGCCGACGACGCCACGCGCGCGCTGTGGGAGCGCATCTTCGAGCACGAGCTGCAGGGCCTGCCCGTGCTGCGCGTCATCGTCACCCACATGCACCCAGATCACATCGGGTTGGCGCACTGGCTTACCGAACGCTGGTCAACTGCTGATCGTGAATGCCGCCTCTGGATCAGCGCCACCGACTGGAACGCGGCGCGCATGGCCAGCCAGTCGACCACCGGCTTCGGCGGCGAGGCGTCGGCCAACTTCTTCGCCCTGCATGGCCTGGCCGACCCCGAGTCGCTGGCCAAGGTGCGAGCGCGCAGCAACTACTACGCCGGCATGGTGCCGCAAGTGCCGCGGCGCTATCGGCGCCTGATGGACGGCATGCAGATCACCATCGGCGGCCGGCGCTGGGCCTGCATCGCCGGCTACGGCCATGCGCCCGAGCACATCTCGCTGCACCAGCCACAAGCCGGCTTGCTGATAGCCGGCGACATGGTGCTGCCGCGCATCTCGACCAACGTGATGGTGATCGACCTCGAACCCGAGGCCGACCCGCTGACGCTCTACCTGGCCTCGCTGCAGCGCATGCGCGCCTTGCCCGAAGACACGCTGGTGCTGCCGTCGCACGGCAAGCCCTTCACCGGCCTGCACCAGCGCATTGCGCAACTGACCGAGCACCACGCCGAGCGTTATGCCGAAGTGATGGCGGCCTGCGCCGAGCGCCCGCAGAGTGCGACCGACATCGTGCCGATCATGTTCAGGCGCGCACTCGACCTGCACCAGTTGACGTTCGCGATGGGCGAGGCGATCGCCCACCTGCATGGCCTCTGGCTGGCCGGCCGGTTGACGCGCGAGTTCGGCGCTGACGGCGTCTACCGGTTCGCGCCGAGCGGGCCGATCGCACAGGCTGCCGGGCCATAACCGCCGACCGGCCGACCGCCGTTCAGTCGAACACCGGCACCAGTTCGCTCTTGAGCGTGCCGCGGGCGCGCTCGACGTCGGGCACGACCGAGCGCACCACGTCCCAGAATTTCGGGCTGTGGTCCATGTGCCGCAGGTGCGCCAACTCGTGCGCCACCACGTAGTCGATGGTCGACATGCCGTAGTGCACCAGGCGCCAGTTCAGGCGCACCGAGCCGTCGGCGCTGGCGCTGCCCCAGCGGGTGCGCGCCGAGCTGATCGACAGGCGGCGCATGCGCACGCCCAGCCGTTCGGCGAAATGGGCGCACCGCTGCTCGAAGATCTGCCGCGCCTGTCGCTGCAGCCAGCACTGCACCGCGTCGCGGATCTGCTCGGGTGCGGCCTGCGCGGGCAATGCCAATCGCAGTGTCAGGCGGGGCGCGCCGGACAGCGCCACGGCGTCGGTATGGAGCTGCGCTCCCCCTTTGGTTGGAACGGCGCCTGCCGCGAGCACAACCACCACCGGCTCACCGAGAAACGGGATGCTGGTGCCGTCGCGCCATTCCACGCGCGCGGCCTGAAGCCTTTGGCAGCGTTCGCGTTGTTCGGCCAGCTTGCGCAGGATCCAGGTCGCCTTTTCGCGCAGCGCGGCGTCGATGTCCGCCTGCCCGACCCAGCGCGGTGCGGCCACGCTGAGACCTTCGGCGCCGACCACGAAACCGATGCTGCGCCGCCGCGCGCGGCGCAGCTCGTAGCCCACCAGATGCTCGCCAAGGCGCAACTCGTGCCGCGCCTTCGGGTGGCGCAGCAGGCTCGGCAACTGCGGCACGACGCGCATGTCCGGCGCACCCGCCGCCGGCGCCGCCGGGCTTGGCCGGAGCGGAGCGCTGGCCGCAGCGGAGGCCGCCAAAGCACCGGCGGCGTCGGGCGCCGGCTCGAACAGCGACCGCTGCGCGGGGTCGGGAGCGCGGGGAGTGCGCGTCACGCAGCCCGCCTTAGCGTCCGGCAAACGCTTCAGGGTCGAGTCGGCGCGTTTCGGCCTCGATCCAGGTTTCGACTTCGCGCATCAGTTCCTCGGGTTGCCGATTGACCGCGGCGATCGGCCTGCCGATCGACACGTCCACCACCCCCGGCCGCAGCAGGAACGACTTGCGCGGCCAGCAGCGGGCCGAATTGACGGCAATCGGCACCACCGGCCGGCCGGTCGTCACCGCCAGCCGCGTGCCGCCGGCCTTGTAGGTGCCCTTCTGACCCCGCGCAATGCGCGTGCCTTCGGGGAACATGATGATCCAGTGGCCGCGCGCCATCAGCCTGGCGCCCTGCTCGGCGACGCGGTTCCACGCTTCGGTGCGCCGACTGCGGTCAATGTGCACCATGTCCATTCGCGCCATCGCCCAGCCGAAGAACGGGATGTAGAGCAGCTCGCGCTTGAACACGTAGGCCAGCGGGTGCGGCATCAGCGCCGGAAAGGCGAAGGTCTCCCAGGTCGACTGGTGCTTTGGCGCCAGCAGCACTGCGGCGAACTCGTCTTCCCTGGTTGGCAGGTGCTGCATGCCGTGCAGGCAGTAGCGAACGCCGCAAATCCAGCGTGCGCCCCAGATCACCACCTTCAGCCAGCCGGCACACATCCAGTACACCACGTTGCCACGCACTACCACCGACACCAACAACACCGCCAGTGCCCAGGGTATCACCGTGACCGCCATCCACAGCACAAACAGCAGCGAACGCAGCACGCAAAGCGCTGTCAGCAACGCCGTCGTCAATGCGTTCATTGGCAGGACCTCAACCCAGGTTGCCCAGGCTGGAGGTCGCTCCATGCTCGCGTTGCAGCAGGTACTCGGCAAACGCACCGAGATCGGCGTGCAGTTCGGCGCCCGGCACCTGAGCGACGATGTCCTGCAGTTGCACCTGGTCCAGATCTGCCGCCCGCCCAGTGCACACCAGGTGCGGTTCGCAACCGGCGGCCTGCGCAGCCTGCAAATCGCGCAGCGTGTCGGCCAGCATCGGTACATGCGACAAGTCGATGCCATAGCGCTTGCCGATCTGCTCCATCAGTCCCGGCTGCGGCTTGCGGCAGTCGCAATGATCTTCCGGCGCATGGGGGCAGAAGAACACCGCGTCGATGCGGCCGCCCACCCGCGCCAGTTGCTTCATCATGTGGGCGTGGATGGCGTTGACCGAGGCCATGTCGATCATGCCGCGTCCGATTCCCGACTGGTTGGTGGCCACCACCACATGCCAGCCGGCGTGGTTCAGGCGTGCCACGGCCTCCAGCGCGCCCGGCACGGGTCGCCATTCAGCTGGCGACTTGACATGGTCCTCGCGGTAGACATTGAGGATGCCGTCGCGGCCCAGGATCACCAGCTTGAGGATGTGTTGCATAGGCGGGTAGTTGGTTGTTTGGGTTCTCGCGGGAGTCCTTTTAGCCCGCCAGGCGGGACAGATCGGCCACGCGGTTCATCGCCGAATGCAGCGCGCCCAGCAAGGCCAAGCGGTTGGCGCGAAGCGCGGCATCTTCGGCGTTGACCATCACACCCTCGAAGAATGCATCCACCGGGCCTTCGAGTGCGGCCAAGGCGTGCAGGCAGGCGCTGTAGTC
>JANNGN010000431.1:0-2015 GCA_031403895.1 Rubrivivax sp.
CCCTTTTGCGCCGCCAGCGCGTTGACGTACTCCAGCTGGCTGATGGCCTTGGCCTCGGCCAGCGGTTGGTAGCGCTCTGCCGTGGCCGTGGTCTGCGCCAGGCCGGCCTGGGCCCTGGCCAACTGCGCGGCGGCGCTTTCCAGGGCCGCCTGGTAGGGCGCGGGGTCGATCTGAAACAGTGGCTGCCCGGCACGTACCTCGCTGCCTTCGCGGAACTGCCGCTGCAGCACCACGCCGTTGACGCGCGCCCGAACCTGCGCCGTGCGCGCGGCCTCGACGCGGCCGGGCAGTTCCGTCTGCAGCGTCACGGCCTGCGGCGCCACCGTGATCACACCCACCTGCGGCGGTGGCGGCATGGCGCTGCCGGGCGGTGCGCCAGCCGGGGCGTTGTCCTTGGCGCCGCAGGCGGCAAGCGTGGCAATAACCAGCGCGGCGGCCAGCAGGGCGATGGGGGGCGTGGGTGGGGGATGCGTCACGGGTGGTCGATCCAGGGCAGGCGGGTGTAAAAACGGGCGCAACAACAAGCAAGTGGCAGGCTCAGGCAGTCGCCTTTGGGCTCTCGCGAAATAACTTGGGCATCTGGCCGCTGGATTGGGATGCGAAGCCAGGCGCGGATCGCGCCGTGTGGCGAGCCACACCAGCGATCCGCAACGACGCAGCGCGCCCAAGACCAGCGAGTCAATTGTTCAAACTATTTTCGCGAGAGTCCTTAGACTGGGGGCAAGCTGGCGCCACAGCTCCAAGCTTTTCAACCAAGCCCATGCTGCCATGCGTTGAAGGCCCGTAATATACATACATTCAAGAATGTATGGTTTAACTCGTCAAACCTCCCCAGCATGGCCCGCAACACCAAGGAAGAAGCCCTCGCCACCCGTGGCCGCATCCTGGACGCCGCCGAACGCGTGTTCCAGGCGCAAGGCGTGTCGGCCACCTCGCTGCAGCACATTGCCCTGGCCGCGGGTGTGACGCGGGGCGCCGTCTATTGGCACTTCAACGACAAGGCCGACGTCTTCGAGGCCATGCTCAGCCGCGTGGTGCTGCCGATGGAAGCGGCTGCGGCGGCACAGCTGGAGCAGGGCGCCAGCGCGCCGCTGCAGCGCCTGCGCGCCCACCTGGCCTCGCTGTTTGCCTGGATCGAGGGCGACGCGCAGGCGCAACGCGTGTTCGACATCATGACCACCCGTGTCGAGTACGTGGACAAGCTGAGCGCGCTGCGCGAGCGCCAGGCCGCGTCCTGCCGCGACTACCAGCTGCGCCTGCAAACCGTGCTCGAACAGGCGCAGCGCGCCGGCCAGATCAGCGCGCAGGGGCCGGCGCGGCCGCTGGCCATCGGGCTGTTTGCGCTGATCGACGGACTGATCCGCAACTGGGTGCTGGAGCCGAATTCCCACGCCCTGCAAAGCACCGGCCTGCAGGCGGTAGATCACTACCTGGCTGGCCTGGCCACTCCGACTCAGGCCACGGCCAAAGTGAAGACTTCGCGTGCAACGCCTTGCTGAGCCTTCTACTTGCATAGACAACTCGGTACTCACGTCCGACCTGGTTTTGACTTCGGTGCAGCCTGGCCCGCAGGCCGGCGCCGTTGCCCACCCAGCGGCCCGGGCGCGGGCATTGGCTATGCTTGCGGGCTTTGGGGCCACCGCGACCCCTCCCCTGCCATTCCTATCCCCGGAGTACCTTGAACATGAGCCGCGTCTTCAACTTCAGCGCCGGACCTGCCGCGCTGCCCGAAAGCGTGCTGCGCATTGCAGCCGAAGAAATGCTGGACTGGCACGGCAGTGGAATGTCGGTGATGGAGATGAGCCACCGCGGCAAGGAGTTCGTCGCCATTCATGCCAAGGCCGAGGCCGATCTGCGCGAGCTGCTGGCCATTTCCGCCAACTACAAGGTGTTGTTCATGCAGGGCGGCGCGATCGGTGAAAACGCCATCGTGCCGATGAACCTGCTGCGCGGCAAGGCCAGCAGCTCGCGCAGATCGGCCTCGGCCTTGGCATGAATGGCGACGAACTCCTTGC
>JANNGN010000432.1:0-1746 GCA_031403895.1 Rubrivivax sp.
AAAGCGGATGCGCTTTTCGCGCAGCGCGTTGCGCGCTTCGCCGCCGTAGTTGTCAACCTGCTGCTTGAGCGCAGCGCGCATGTCCACCTGCATCAGGAAGTGGACGCCGCCGCGCAGGTCCAGGCCCAGGTACATCGGCAACGCGCGCAGCCGGGCCATCCACTCGGGCGAGCGCGACACCAGGTTCAGCGCCACGATGTAGCGCGGGTCGGCGGCATCGGGGTTGAAGGCCTTGTTGATGGCGTCCTTGGCCTTGAGCTGGGTGTCGGGGTCGGCAAAACGCGCGCGCACCGAATTGCCGTCGAACTGCACGAAGTCGGCCGTCACCTTGGCCTCTTGCAGCACCTGCTGCACGCGCGCCACCGAGCCCGCATCGACCTTCACGGTGGACTTGCCGGCCGATAGCTGCACGGCGGGCGCTTCGCCGTAGAAATTGGGCAGCGTGTAGAGCAGGCCGACCAGCAGCGCCACGCCGAGGATCGCGTACTTCCACCAGGGGAAACGGTTCATGGAATGGGGTTCCTTGGGCCCGGCCGCGTGCGCGGCAGGCCGCCGCACCGCCAAGCCCGGGCTGCGCGATTTACTTGAAAGAGCCGACCGTGCCCTTGGGCAGCACCTGCACCACGGCGCCGCGCTGCACCTGCACTTCAACACCGCTGGCAACTTCGACGCTGATGAAGCTGTCGCCCATCTTGGCCACCCGGCCCAGCAACCCGCCGCCAATCACGACTTCGTCACCCTTGGCGATGGCCTCGATCATGGCCTTGTGCTCCTTCTGCTTCTTCATCTGTGGCCGGATCATGATGAAGTACAGCACCACAAACATCAGCACCAGAGGCAACAGGCTGTAAAGGGTGGATTCGGCACCGCCGGTGGCAGCGGCGGGGGCGGTTTGGGCTTGGGCGGTGGAGATGAACACGGTGGGCGGTCCTTGTGGGGCAGACCCGGCGGGCGCCAGGCGAAGCCGGCGATTCTAGGCGGCCGGCAAAGCCCCACGACGATTCCGCCGCGCGGCCGACGGGGGCGGTGGCTCAGCGCCAAGCCGCCTCCAGCCCGCCCACTGCAGGGCCGTTACCAGCGCCACCCCGGCGGCCAGCGCCAGTGCCAGCCGCAGCAGCAGCGCGCCGCCGGTGGCGTAGCTGTCGCGGCTTGCGCTGAGCAGGAACTGCAGCGCCGAGAAGGTACGACCGTACTTCACGAGCATCGGCTCCAGGCCCCATTGCAGGCACAGCAGGGCTGTCGCCGTCGCCACGGCGGCCAGCCCCAGCAGAACACGGCGGCGTTGCGGCTGGCCACCGGCCAGCGCCAGCGACAGCGCGCTGCCGGCCGCAGTGACCAGCAGCAGCGCCAGCGCAAGCGCCGCGCTGGTCAAGAGGCTGCCGCCGCCGCGCATCAGTTCCACCAGGTTGTCGGTGCCCGCCTGGACCACCACCACCCAGTGCAGCGGCCAGGCCAGCAGCAGTGACGTGAAGCACCAGCCGATGAAATCAGGCACGGTCTGGGGCCGCCAAACCACGCGCGCCAGCAGCGCCCCGCCGAAGACCGGAATCATCAGACTCATGTGCAGGGCCAGGTAGCGGCCGATGTCCTCCCAGGGCCCGCCCCAGCCCAGCACCGGGTTGCCGATGATCTTGTGGATCATGGCCAGCGGCACGGTGGCGCGCAGCAGCACAAAAGTGGCCAGCGCATGCGCCAGCAGCGGCAGCGCAAAGACCAGCCGCCACTGCCGGCGCGGCGCAGCCAGCA
>JANNGN010000433.1:0-6746 GCA_031403895.1 Rubrivivax sp.
GCGCCGGGCGGTGTCTCGCGCGAATCCCACACCGTGACGGCGGCGCCGCAGCGCACGCACCAGCGCGCCATCGCCAGGCCGCTGTCGCCCAGGCCGAGGATGAGGACGGGCAAGTCGCGCAGGAAATTCATCGCAGCTTCAAGCTCGCCAGGCCAATCAGGCAGAGCAGCATCGTGATGATCCAGAAGCGCACCACCACCTGCGTCTCGGTCCAGCCCTTCTTCTCGAAGTGGTGGTGCAGCGGCGCCATCAGGAAGATGCGGCGGCCGGCGCCGTACTTGCGCCTGGTGTACTTGAACCAGGCCACCTGGATCATCACGGATAGGGCTTCGGCGACGAAGACGCCGCCCATGATGCCGAGCAGGATTTCCTGCCGCGTGATGACCGCGATGGTGCCCAGCGCGCCGCCCAGCGACAGCGCGCCCACGTCGCCCATGAAGACCTGCGCCGGGTTGGCGTTGAACCACAGGAAGGCCAGCCCGGCGCCGGCCATGGCGGCGCAGAACACCAGCAGTTCACCGGCGCCCGGAATGTACGGAAACAGCAGGTATTTGCTGAACACCGCATTGCCGACGACGTAGGCAAAGACACCCAGCGCCGAGCCCACCATCACCACCGGCATGATGGCCAGGCCGTCCAGCCCGTCGGTGAAGTTCACCGCGTTGCTGGCGCCGACGATGACGAACCAGGTCAGGAAGATGAAGCCGAAGACGCCGAGCGGATAACTCACCGTTTTGAAGAACGGCACCATCAGGTCGGCGCGTGGCGGCAGGTCGTTGGAGAAGCCGCTGCTGACCCAGCGGATGAAAAGTTCCAGCACACGCAGGTTGCTGGTCTCTGAAACGCTGAAGGCCAGGTAAAGCGCGGCGATCAGGCCGATCAGCGACTGCCAGAAGAACTTCTCGCGCGAGCGCATGCCCTCGGGGTCCTTGTGTACGACCTTGCGGTAGTCGTCGGTCCAGCCGATGGCGCCGAAGCCGAACGTCACCAGCATCACGACCCAGACGAAGCGGTTGCTCCAGTCAAACCACAAGAGTGTGCTGATGCCAATGCCGATCAGCACCAGCACGCCGCCCATGGTTGGCGTGCCGCGTTTGCCGATGTGGCTCTGCACGCCGTAGGCGCGGATCGGCTGGCCGATCTTCATCTCTGTCAGCCGGCGGATGACCCACGGGCCGAAGGCCAGGCCGATGAGCAGCGAAGTCATCGCGGCCAGCACCGCGCGGAAAGTCAGGTACTGCAGCACGCGCAGGAAGCCCAGCTGTTCGGGCGCGAACTGGATGACCCATTGCGACAGGCTAAGCAGCATCGGGCGCCCTCTGGCCAAGAGCCTTCAAGGCCTTCACCACCTGCTCCATCTTCATGAAGCGCGAGCCCTTGACCAGCACCGACTGCGGGTTTGAATTCATCAGCGTTGCGGGCAAGGCGGCCAGCAAATCGGCCATCTGATTGAAGTGCCGGTGCGCGCCAAGATGCGTACACAGCGCACCCACGGCCCACACCTGCTCGATGCCCAGCGCCCGTGCGTGTGCGCCGACCTCGGCATGAAACTGCGGGCCTTGTGTGCCCACCTCGCCCATGTCGCCCAGCAGCAGCCAGCGCGGGCCGGGCATGGCGGCCAGCACGTCAATCGCCGCGAGCACCGAATCGGGGTTGGCGTTGTAGCTGTCGTCGATGAGCATCACGGCGCGGCCTGAGCACTGCAGCGCCACCCCTTGCGAGCGCCCCGCCACGGCTGCGAACGCGGCCAGGCCTTGCTGCACGGCGGCCAGCGGCGCGCCGGCAGCGAGCGCGCTGGCAGTGGCCGCGAGGGCGTTGTGCAGGTTGTGCAGACCCGGTTGCGCCAGCGTCGTGGTGGCGCTGCCCGCAGGCGTATGCAGCATCAACGACCAGCGCTGCACGGCAGGCTGCCAGGTGGCATTGGTGCTCACGTCGGCCGTGGCCCCTGCGGATGCTGAGAAGGTCACGACGCGGCGGGCGCCCGCCATCTCGCGCCACAGCGGTGTGTAGGCATCGGCGGCCGGGATCACCACCGTGCCGCCGGCGCCCAGCGCCTGGATGACGCTGCCGTTTTCGCGCGCCACCGCTTCTACGCCGGCCAGGAATTCCTGGTGCTCGCGCTGCGCGTTGTTGATCAGCGCCACCGTCGGCGCGGCCAGGCGCGCCAGCAGCGCGATTTCGCCGACATGGTTCATGCCGAGTTCCAGCACCGCAGCGCGATGCCAGACGCTGTCGTCCTGGCGCAGGCGCAACAGCGTGAGCGGCGCGCCAATGTGGTTGTTGAGGTTGCCAACTGTCGCCAGCGCGCCGTCGCCGTGCCAGGCGCGCAGGATGGCCGCGATCATCTGCGTCACGGTGGTCTTGCCGTTGCTGCCGGTGACCGCGATCAGCGGCAGGTGGAAACGCGCGCGCCAGGCGGCGGCCAGGTGCTGCAAGGCCTGCAGCGTGTCGGCCACTTGCAGGCCTGGCAGATCATCTGGGCCCGCACCCAAGCCACGCTCGGCCAGCGCCGCCACGGCGCCGCTGGCCCGGGCCTGCGCAAGGAAATCATTACCGTCGAAGTGTTCGCCCTTCAGCGCCACGAAGAGGTCACCCGCGCGCAGCGTGCGGGTGTCGCTGTGTACGCGCAGGAAGGGCGTGGAGCCAGCGCCAACCAGCGTGCTGTGCGGCAGCAGGGCGTGGGCTTGGGCGAGCGTCATCATGCGGCGGCTCCTTGACGCGCCCGCAAGGCGGCTCGCGCTTCAACCACATCCGAGAACGGGCGCTTGACGCCGCCAATGTCTTGGTAGTCCTCGTGGCCCTTGCCGGCCAGCAGCACCACGTCGCCCGCTGCAGCGCTGGCTACCGCGTGGGAGATGGCTTCGCGGCGGTCTTCGATGACGTCCACGTTGTCGTGCCCCGTCACGCCGGCCAGGATCTGCGCCAGGATCAGGCTGGGCACTTCGCGGCGCGGGTTGTCACTGGTGATGACGGCCTGGTCGGCCCCACGCGCGGCGATCGCGCCCATCAGCGGGCGTTTGCTGGCGTCGCGGTCACCGCCGCAGCCGAACACGCACCACAGCCGGCCGCCGCGTGACGTGGCCAGCGGGCGCAGGGCTTGCAGCACCTTGTCGAGCGCGTCAGGCGTGTGGGCGTAGTCCACAAATATCGCGACCGATGCATCCACAGCCGCACCACCCTCGTCGCTGTGTACACGCTGCAGGCGCCCTGGCACAGGCGTGAGCACAGACGCCGCGCCAGCCGCGTCGGCCAGCGGCACACCCAGCGCGCGCAGGCCGCCCAGCACCACGCACAGGTTGCTGGCGTTGAATTCGCCGACGAGCCGGGTGCGCACGGCGGCACGCGCCCGGCCTTCCACCGCGTCGAAGGCCAGGCCACCGTCGATGTAGTGCAGGCCCTCGGCGCACAGCCGCGCCGGCAGATCCAGAGAAGCTCGCAGCGACACGGTCCAGAGGTCGAGTCCGCTGCCGCTCAACTCGGCAGCCAGCGCCTGGCCTTGTGCGTCGTCGATGTTGAGCACCGCCGCGCGCAAGCCCGGCCACGCAAAGAGCGCGCGCTTGGCGGCCCAGTACGCGGCCATGCTGCCGTGGTAGTCGAGATGGTCCAGCGTGAAATTGGTGTAGAGCGCCACGCCGATGCGCAGCGCGTCCAGGCGATGTTCATTCAGGCCGATCGAAGAGGCTTCCAGCGCACAGGCCACAAAGCCTTCGTCGGCCATGCGGCGCAAGGTGCCGTGCAGCGTGACGGGGTCGGGCGTGGTCAGGCCGGTGGCTTCGACCTTTCCGGGCTCACCCACGCCGAGTGTGCCGATGACGCCGCAGCGCCGGCCCAGCGCGGCCAGCGCTTGCGCCGTCCACCAGGCGGTGCTGGTCTTGCCGTTGGTGCCGGTGCTGGCGACGATGTCCAGTTGCAGGCTGGGCGCGCGGAAATACGCGTCGGCGATGGCACCGGTGGCCGCCTTCAGCCCGGGCAGTGCCGCGACACGGTCGTCATCGAGCTTGAAAGCTGCTGCTCCCTCGGCTTCCACCAGGCACGCCGTTGCACCCGCAGCCAGCGCCGCCGGCACGAACTGGCGGCCATCCACCGCATAACCAGGCCACGCGATGAAGCCGTCACCCGGCCGCACGTGGCGGCTGTCGGTATGAAGATTGCCGCTGACTTTGGCAGTCAGCCACTGGGCAGCGGCCTGAGGCGTGGACAGTTGGGCCAGCATCTCAGATGCTTTCCTGTTCGGCGGCCACCGGCTTGGCGTTGATCTGCGCCTTCACGTCCAGGTCGGGTGCCACATTCATCATGCGCAGCGTCTGCTGCACGATCTGGCTGAATACGGGCGCCGCCACGTCGCCGCCGAAGTAGCTGCTGCCCTTGCCGGGCTCGTCCACCATCACCGCCACCACGATGCGCGGCTGCGCCACAGGTGCCAGGCCGACGAAGAAGGCGTGGTACTTGCCCGTGGCGTAGCCCTTGCCCTCATGCTTGCGCGCGGTGCCGGTCTTGCCGCCAACGGAATAGCCCAGCGCCTGCGCCTTGGGCGCGGTGCCGCCCGGGCCGGCGGCCAGGCGCAGCATGTCGCGCACCTGCTGCGCCGTCTTCGCCGACATCACGCGCTGGCCGGCCACCAGGCCGTCGGCGGCCAGGTCGTGGCGCTGCAGCGTCAGCGGTATCAATTCACCGTCGCGCGCGAACACCGTGTAGGCGCGCGCCAACTGGAACAGGCTTGCCGACAGGCCGTAACCGTAGCTCATGGTCGCCTGTTCCACCGGGCGCCAGGTCTTGTAGGGGCGCAGCCGGCCGGCAGCGGCACCGGGGAAGTCGATGCGCGGGCGCTGGCCCAGACCGATGGCGGTGTACATCTCCCACATCTCGCGCGCCGGCAGCTGCATCGCCATCTTCACGGTGCCGACGTTGCTGGACTTCTGGATCACTTCAGCCACCGTCAGCGTGCCGTGCGGGTGCGAATCGGTGATCGGCGCGCCGGCAATCACGATGCGGCCGGGCGCGGTGTCGATGCGCGTCGCGGGCGTCCACGGCCCACGCTCCAGCGCCATCGCGGCGGTGAAAGGTTTCATCGTCGAACCGGGTTCGAAAGTGTCGGTGAGTGCACTGTTGCGCAGGCCCTTGCTGATCCTGCCGGTGCGCTTGTTCGCAATGTCATTGGCCTCGGTGCTGCGGTAGTTGGCAAGGGCCAGCACTTCGCCGGTCTGCACGTCCAGCACCACCGCGCTGCCGCCCAGCGCATGGTGGTCGCGCACGGCATCGCGCAGGCGCTGCCAGGCGAAGAACTGCACCTTGGAGTCGATCGACAAGGTGATGTCCTGGCCCTGCACCGGGCTGGCCTGCACGCCCACGTCTTCGACGACGCGGCCCAGGCGGTCGCGCACCACCGTGCGCTGGCCGGCCTGGCCCAGCAGCTCGTCGTTGAAGACGAGTTCCATGCCGCTCAAGCCGCTGCCGTCGGGGTCGGTGAAGCCGACCACATGCGCAGCGGCTTCGCCCTCGGGGTAGCGGCGCTTGAATTCGCGCACTTCCTGCACGCCCTTCAGTCCCAGCGCCTTGATTTCGGCCCACACCGGCTCTTCAATATGGCGGCGCAGGGTGACCGTGCCCGACAGGCCTTCGAGCCGGTCGTCCAGCTCTGCCGCCGTCATGCCCAGCAAGCGCGCCAGGGCCTTGCGCCGTGCAGCGTTGGCGTTAGGGTCGGCGTTCAAGAGCTTGGTGTCAACCTGCACCGAAGGCAGCGCCACGCTGGTGGCCAGCGCGAGGCCGTTGCGGTCGAGGATGCGGCCGCGGCTGGCCGGCAGCGGCTCTTTGTGGACGAATCGCTTTTCGCCTTCGGCCTGGTAGAAGTTGGTGTGGATGATCTGCAAGTGCACGGCGCGGGCAAGCAGCACCGTGAAGGACACGGCGACCAGGCCGACGACGAAGCGCGAACGCCAGGGCGGCGTTTTGCTGGCCAGCAGCGGGCTGGTGGCGTAGTTGACGCTGCGCACGCTGTTGCGGGCGTGGCGCGCATTGCTCGCGTTGCTCAGGTTGCGCATGCTGCGGCTGTTCATCGCGGCGCTCCCGTCAGGGGCGCACTGGCCATGCTCGCCACGCTGTCATCCACATAGGCCGTGACGCCCGGTGTGGCGGTGTGCATGCGCAGCTTCTCACGCGCCACCTTTTCCACCCGCAGGTGCGTGCCCTGGGCCTGGCGCTCAGCGTCCAGGCGCTTGTAGTCGGCTTCCAGGCGGCGCTGTTCCTGGCGCGCCTTGTCGAGCTCGGCGAACACGCGGCGCGACTCGTAGGCACTGCGCACCAGCGCCAGGCAACTGGCCAGCAGCGCGATCAGCAGGAAGACGTGGACCTTGTTCATCGCGACCCCATCACCGAACGTCGGTGCGTTCAGCCACACGCAACACGGCCGAGCGGGCACGCGGGTTGGCCGCCACTTCCGCAGCACCCGGCTTGATGCGCGCGATCGCTTTCAGGCGCAGCGGCTTGGGCGGCGCCATCGGCGCGCGGCGGTCCACCACGTCGCGGCTCTCGGCGGCGATGAAGGTCTTGACGATGCGGTCTTCCAGCGAATGGAAGCTGATCACGACCAGGCGTCCTTGGGGGCTGAGCAAAGCCAGCGCGGCTTTCAGGCCCTGTTGCAGCGCCTCAAGCTCGGCGTTGACATGAATCCGAAGAGCTTGAAATGTGCGCGTTGCAGGGTTCTGGCCCGGCTCGCGGGTTTTGACTGCACCAGCCACGAGCGCGGAAAG
>JANNGN010000434.1:0-12174 GCA_031403895.1 Rubrivivax sp.
GGCATGGACCGCAGCTTAACTGCCGCAGCGCGCCAGGTGCCGGCCGTGTTGCCGCGGCCTGGGCCTGCACCCAGGCAAAGCGGCGAACTCGCCGGCCTGTCGCTGGCGCTGGGCGCCTTCGTCGCCGGCATGCTGGTGGCCGAGACCGAATACAAGCACCAGGTGGAAACCGACATCCGGCCCTTCCATGACGTGCTGCTGGGCCTGTTCTTCATCACCATCGGCATGAAGCTCGACTGGCGCCCGGTGCTTGACCAGTGGCTGCTGGTGCTGCTCATGACCACCGTGCCGGTGCTGGCGAAGTTTGCGCTGGTGGCCGCACTGGCCCGCATCTACCGCGCCGCGCCGGGGGTCGCGCTGCGCACCGGCCTGTACCTGGCGCAGGCGGGTGAATTCGGCTTCGTGCTGTTGACGCTGGGTGCTGACAACGGCCTTGTCGCACCCGCCTGGATGAGCCCGGTGTTGGCGAGCATGGTGCTGTCGATGCTGGCCACGCCATTCCTCATCCTGCACAGCAACAACATCGTCAACCGCTTGAGTGCCAGCGACTGGCTGATGCAGTCGGTGGCGCTGACGAGCATCGCCAAGAAGGCGATCGCCGCCGAGCGCCACGTCATCATCTGCGGCTACGGCCGCAGCGGGCAGAACCTGGCGCGGCTGCTGTCGCCAGAACGCATTGCCTACATGGCGCTCGACCTCGACCCCGACCGCGTGCGCCAGGCCGCCGCCGCCGGTCAGAGCGTGGTCTTTGGCGACGCCGCAAGGCTGCAAAGCCTGATGGCCGCCGGCCTGGCCCGCGCTGCCGCCGTGGTGGTGACGTACCAGGACACGCCGTCGGCGCTGAAGATCCTGCGCCTGGTGCAGGCCCATGCACCCAGGGTGCCGGTGATCGTGCGCACGGTGGACGACGCCGACATCGACAAGCTGCGCGCGGCGGGGGCCACCGAGGTCGTGCCCGAAGCGATCGAAGGCAGCCTGATGCTCGCCGGCCACGCGCTGGCGCTGGTGGGCGTGCCGATGCAGCGTGTCATCCGCATCACGCGCGACGCGCGCGACGCCCGCTACAGCCTGCTGCGCGGCTACTTTCATGGCGCCGACGACGACACGGTTGAAGAGCTGTCGCAAGCGCGGCTGAAAAGTGTCACCCTGCCCGAAGCCGCCCGCTGCCTGGGCCAGGCACTTGAGGCGTTAGCCCTGCACGCCGTGGGTGTGAGCGTGGTGTCGGTGCGGCGCGCCAGTGGCGGCGTCAGCGCCCCGCGACCGGGTCAGGTGCTGGCGGCCGGCGACACGCTGGTGCTGTCTGGCCTGCCGGAGCCGCTGGCCCTGGCCGAAGAGAAATTGCTGCGCGGCTGAGGGTGCCGATTTTTTCGTGCCTGAGAACTCGGATTCAGACGTCGATGTTGGCCGCTCGCAGCGCATTGCTCTCGATGAACACGCGCCGCGGCTCGACTTCATCGCCCATCAGCATCGTGAACACCTTGTCGGCCTCGATCGCGTCGTCGATCTGCACTTTCAGCAGCCGCCGCACAGCGGGGTCCATCGTCGTTTCCCATAGCTGCGCGGGGTTCATCTCACCCAGGCCATTGTAGCGCTGGCGGCCGACTGCGCTTTCGGCCTGCGTCATCAACCAGGCCATGGCGGCGCGGAAGTCGGCTGCCTTTTGTTCCTTCATCTTCTCGCCTTCGCCCCGGCGCACCACGGCCTCTGCACCCAGCAGGCCCAGGAACGAGGTGCCGGCATGGGCGAGTGCGGCGTAGTCGGCGCCATGCACGAAATCTTGCGTGATGACGCTGCTCTTCACATTGCCATGGTGGCGGCGGCTGATGCGCAGCAGGTGCTTGTCGGTGCGGGCGTCGAACTGCGCTTCGACGCTGGCGTCTTTCAGCGCGGCTTGCAAGGCCACCGCGCTGGCTTCGGCCAGCACAGCCGAGTCCAGGTCCAGCGTCAGGCCGCTGGCGATGGCACGCACGGCGTCCACGTCCATCCAGTTGCTCAAGCGTTCGGTCACCGCATTCGCCACCAGGTAGCTGCGGGCCAGCGTTTCGAGGGCCGGGCCTTCGAGAGGCGGGCGCGCGCCTGGTGCGGCGCCGTCGGGCAGCACACTCGCCCCGTCGAGCGCGACGTTCAGCAAAAAGGCATCCAGAGCATGGCCGTCCTTCAGGTATTCCTCGTGCTTGCCGAGCTTGACCTTGTACAGCGGCGGCTGCGCGATGTAGATGTGCCCACGCTCCACCAGCACCGGCATCTGGCGGTAGAAGAAGGTCAGCAGCAGGGTGCGGATGTGGGCACCGTCAACGTCGGCGTCGGTCATGATGATGATGCGGTGGTAGCGCAGCTTGTCGGCGTTGAAGTCCTCGGCGCCGATGCCAGTGCCTAACGCGGTGATGAGGGTGACGATGCTGTCGCTGGACAAGAGCCTCTCATAACGCGCGCGTTCAACGTTGAGGATCTTGCCGCGCAGCGGCAGGATCGCCTGGAACTTGCGGTCGCGGCCCTGTTTGGCACTGCCACCGGCGCTGTCGCCTTCGACGATGTAGATCTCGCATTGCGCCGGGTCTTTTTCCTGGCAGTCGGCCAGCTTTCCGGGCAGGCCCAGGCCGTCGAGCACGCCTTTGCGGCGTGTCATTTCGCGCGCCTTGCGGGCCGCTTCGCGGGCGCGCGCTGCGTCAACGATCTTGCCGCAGATGATCTTGGCGTCGAGCGGGTTCTCCAGCAGCCAGTCGGTCAGCAGCTTGCCCACGATGTCTTCAACCGGCCCGCGCACTTCGCTGCTGACGAGCTTGTCCTTCGTCTGGCTGCTGAATTTGGGTTCAGGCACCTTGACGCTGACGACGCAGGCCAGGCCTTCGCGCATATCGTCGCCAGCGATCTCGACCTTGGCCTTTTCGGCTATTTTGTTGTCAGTGATGTAGTTGTTGATGACGCGTGTCATGGCCGCGCGCAAGCCGGTCAAATGCGTGCCGCCGTCGCGCTGCGGGATGTTGTTGGTGAAGCAGAGCACGTTCTCGGCGTAAGCGTCGTTCCACTGCATCGCCACTTCGACGCCGATGTTGGTGCCCTGGTCACTGAGCTTGTCGCCCATGGCGTGGAAGATGTTCGGGTGCAGCACCTTCTTGCCGGTATTGATGAAGCCCACGAAGCCACGCACGCCACCCGCAAAGGCAAAGTTGTCTTCCCGGGCGTTGCGCTCATCGACCAATCTGATCTTGACGCCGTTGTTCAGGAAGCTCAGCTCGCGCAGGCGTTTGGCTAGCACGTCGTAGTGAAAGTCGATGTTGCTGAAGATGGTCTCGTCGGGCAGGAAATGCACTTCGGTGCCGCGCAGTTCGGTGTCGCCGGTAACCTTCATCGGGCTGGTCTCGAAGCCCACGCCGTGTGCGTCGTTGCGCATCTCGATGACACGGTCCTGGGTGAAGCCGCGCTTGAATTCCAGGCTGTGTACCTTGCCTTCGCGGCGCACGATCAAGCGCAGCCAGATGCTCAGCGCATTGACGCAACTCACGCCCACGCCGTGCAGGCCACCCGACACCTTGTAGCTGTTCTGGTTGAACTTGCCACCTGCATGCAGTTCAGTCAGCGCGATCTCGGCGGCAGATCGCTTGGGCTCATGCTTGTCGTCCATCTTCACGCCCGTGGGAATGCCGCGGCCATTGTCGGTGACGCTGATGCTGTTGTCGCTGTGGATGGTGACGACGATGTTGTCGCAGTGGCCGGCCAATGCTTCGTCGATGGCGTTGTCCACCACCTCGAACACCAGGTGGTGCAGACCCGTGCCGTCAGAGGTGTCGCCGATGTACATGCCGGGCCGTTTGCGCACGGCTTCCAGGCCTTCCAGTATCTGGATATCGCCTTCGCCATAGGCGGTGCTGGCTTCGCTGCCGGTGCTGGCGGCCTGGCCTTCAGCGCTGGGCACGGCGCGTTGCACGACACCGTCGTCGGGGGTGGTCTTGGCGTCGCTTGGCTTCTTCGGGTCAGTCATCTCGGGCTCTTTTCAACTGCGGGCTGCTGTGTTCGCGCAGCCCCTTTAAAAACGCTGAAGCGGGCCAAGGCCCGCTGTGTTTGGGTGGGTCAAACCGACGCCGCGCTAGATGCGCATGGGCATCACCACGTATTTGAAGCCGGGCTGTTCTGGCACGCTGAAAAGTGCGCTGGCGGCGCTGTCCTGCAGTTCGAGCTTGACCATGTCGTGCGGGCTGTTGGCCAGCACGTCGATGAGGTAGGTGACGTTGAAACCAATCTCGATGGCGTCGCCGCTGTAGTCGATTTCAAGCTCTTCCTTGGCCTCTTCCTGTTCGGCATTGCTGGACGCGATGCGCAGCACGCCGGGTTCGATATTGATGCGCACACCCTTGAACTTCTCGCTCGTCAGGATGGCCGCACGCTGCAAGCTGGCCAGCAGCGGTGCGCGACCCAGCGTGACCGCGTTCTTGTGGTTCTTGGGAATGACGCGGTTGTAGTCGGGGAACTTGCCTTCAACGAGCTTGGTGACGAATTCCATTCCGCTGAAACTGAATTTGGCCTGGTTGTTGGCAAAGCGCATGTCGATCGCGGTGTCTTCATCCTTCAGCAAGCGCTGCAGTTCGAGCACCGTTTTGCGCGGCAGGATGACTTCCTGCTTGCTGGGTACGTCGTGTTCCAGCTGCGCCTGCGCCAGCCCCAGGCGGTGGCCGTCGGTGGCCACCAGCGTCAACAGCTTGCCTTCGGCAATGAAGAGAATGCCGTTCAGGTAGTAGCGGATGTCATGCACCGCCATCGCGAAATGAACCTGGTTGATCAGCTCGCGCAGCGTCTTCTGCGGCACCGTGAAGGTGGGCCCGAAATCAACACTCTCGTTGACCAGCGGAAAGTCGTCGGCCGGCAAAGTCTGCAGCGTGAAGCGGCTCTTTCCGCCTTGCAGCGTGAGCTTGTTGGCCGCGCTGCTGAGCGTGACCACCTGGTCGGCCGGCAGGCTCCTGAGGATGTCGATCAGCTTGCGTGCGCCCACGGTTGTGCTGAGCTGCCCGGCATCACCGCCCAGTTCGGCTTGCGTACGAACCTGGATTTCGAGGTCACTGGTGGTGAATTCGACCATGCTGCCGTTCTTGCGCATCAGCACGTTGGCCAGGATCGGCAGCGTGTGCCGGCGCTCGACGATGCCTGCCACCGACTGCAGGGCTTCGAGCAGGTTGGCCTGTGCCGCTTTCAGAACAATCATGGGTCTTCCTCTTTATAGATGTAGTGGTAGCTAGTAGAGCAGCACCGAATCTGGGGACAACGCTATTTTCGCCTTTTCCATCAAGGCCTTAGGAGGCGGGCAACCCTGTGCGCCCGGGGCTGCTGCCGCTGCACCGCGAATGGGGACAAGAGCGGTGCTGCGGTCGAGGCTGTGGACAAGGACTGGGTTGTGCCAGTCTTCTCCACAGGGTTGGGCAGTCTGGTGCCTGTCCAGAGCCTGGCGTTATCCCTTCAGGGTTTGCTCCAACACGTGCAACTGCTGGTTCAGCTCGGGGTTGATGGTGCGTTCCGCGCCTATCTTGCGCACCGCGTGCAGCACGGTGGTGTGGTCACGCCCGCCAAAGAGTTCGCCAATTTCAGGCAGGCTTTTCTTGGTCATGTCCTTGGCCAGGTACATCGCAATCTGGCGCGGCCGGGCGATGCTGGCCGGGCGCTTCTTGCTGTACATGTCGGCGACCTTGATCTTGTAGAAGTCGGCCACGGTCTTCTGGATGTTCTCGACCCCAATCTGCCGGTTCTGGATCGACAACAGATCTTTCAGCGCGTCGCGCGCCAATGCGATGTTGATGTCCTTGTGGCTGAAACGGCTATAGGCCAGCACCTTGCGCAAGGCGCCTTCCAGTTCTCGCACGTTGGCACGCACGTTCTTGGCAATGAAAAAGGCCACGTCCTCGGGCATCTCGGTGCCTTCAGCGATGGCCTTGCGCATCAGGATGGCGACACGCATTTCCAGCTCGGGCGGATCGATGGCGACGGTCAGGCCGGCGTCGAAGCGGCTGGTCAGGCGTTCGTCGATGTCCACCAACCCTTTCGGGTAGGTGTCGCTGGTCATGATGATGTGGGCGCGTTTGGTCAGCAGCGCTTCAAAGGCGTTGAAGAACTCTTCTTGCGTGCGGTCCTTGCCGGCAAAAAACTGCACATCGTCGATCAACAGCAGGTCCAGGCTGTGGTACTTGGCCTTCAGTTCGTCGAAGGTCTTGCGCTGGTAGTTCTTGACGACATCGGAAATGAACTGCTCGGCGTGCAGGTACAGCACCCGTGCTTGCGGGTTGTCCTTCAGCAGCGCATTGCCCACGGCATGCACCAGGTGCGTTTTGCCCAAGCCAACACCACCGTAGATGAAGAGCGGGTTGTACATCGCACCGGGCGCGCCTGCGACGTGCAGCGCGGCGGTGCGCGCCATCTGGTTGGCGCGGCCAGCGACCAGGGTGTCGAAAGTCAGTGCCGTGTTCAGACGGTGCAAGTTGGCGGCCGGCGAGCTGGCGCGAGGTGAACCCACGGCGTTGCGTTCGGGCATGTTCAACGCGCCAATGGCGTGGATTGCGCCAACAGCCGAACCGTTCATGCCCCGCAGGCCCACCGCGTCCAAGGTCACCGACACGGCAGCCATGCCCGGGTTGCGGCGCAATGGCATGGCTGCCGCTTCGGCCTTGCTGGGTGCGACGGAGAGTTCCAGCCGGACGGGCGCCCCCGCCAACTCTGTCAGCAAGGCTTCGATCCGGCCTGCGTACTGGGTCCGGATCCAGTCCAGCTTGAAGCGGTTGGGCACCTTCACCACGACTGTGGCTGGCGCGTCGATGCCGCTCTCTGCGGGCGTCAGGCTGGCCGACAGCGGACGGATCCAGGTATTGAACTGTTGTTCGGGCAATTCGGCAGCCAGGCGCTCACACCCTTGCTGCCACAAGTCAAGTCTCATTGTGGACATCTTCTGTTTGGAGCCGCCGAATCTTGCGTCCCTCGCATTCGGCGGATCGCAGTTATCCACACAAACCGGCCGGGCGTCAACCCCGTCGAATGCAGCGCCCTGTGGTGCAAGTGTTTGACCGCAAAGGCAATTTTTGCTGTAATCGTGGGTTTCCCGGATTCGTTTCAACGGCACGGCTGCAACAGCCCGCAGCAGAAGCACAACGCAAGCACGACAGAAGCACGACAGAAGCACGACCCGAAGCACAACAGGATTAAATCCTGCCCCTGGGCAAGCCCAAAGCCGAGCGCTGTGGTCAGCCCAGACTGATTTCGGCCCAGGTTGTTACCGATCTTGCTGCCCGCAGGAGCCGGATCCGTCCATTTTCTCTAGCCCGGCCGCATCGGCCATAACGCTGACAGGCCTGTCATGAAGCGCACCTACCAACCCTCCAAGATCCGCCGCGCCCGTACGCACGGCTTCCTCGTGCGCATGAAGACCCGCGGCGGCCGCGCCGTGCTCAACGCGCGGCGCGCCAAAGGCCGCAAGCGCCTGGGCGTCTGAGCGCAGTCAACTGGCCGTCAAAGCCCTTTTGACCCATGCTCGGCCGCCTTGTACACAAGGCCGACTTCGAGCGCTTGTTGTGTACGCGGTCGCAGATGCGGAGTACTCACTTCGTTCTTCACCATGTCAGCGGCGGGCCATTGCCGGCTCTGAGGCCCAAGGCCAGCGCGAAATCGGCGAAGTTATCCACAACCGCAGCACAGCAACTCTTGCGGTCTGTGGATAACTCTGCCGGCAGGCTCTGGATCGGCTGCGTGGTGCCCAAACGGCACGCAAGCCGGTCGGTGACTCGAAACCTGCTCAAAAGACAGATCCGGGCATCTTTTGAACGCCACGCCACCCGCTTGCCTGGCGGCTTGTGGTTGGTGCGCCTGCGGGCGGGGTTTGCCGCAACTGAATTCATCTCGGCGCGCTCCACAGCCCTGGCGTCGGCCGCGCGCAAAGAACTCGACGCCCTGTTGAGTCGGGCCAGCTAAGACCATGCTGGCCGCAGCCTCGCGCTTGCCACAACGCGCCCTGATGGCGCTGGTGCAGGCCTATCGTTTGCTCTTCAAGGCTTGGCTGGGCAGCGCTTGCCGTTTCGAGCCGAGCTGCTCAGCCTATGCCTGGCAAGCGCTGCAACAGCACGGCGCCGCCTGCGGCACCTGGCTGAGCGCAGGCCGACTGCTGCGCTGCCATCCCTATTGCCACGGCGGATGCGACCCCGTGCCCGAGAATTTCACGAACCCCGCCGCTGGCCTGTTCAGGCGGCTTGGGCTGCGCCGGCATGGTGTGCCCGCAGACACTCCACCGATCCGGAATCTCCCATGACCGATATGCGCCGCACCCTGCTTTGGGTGGTTTTCACGATGTCGCTCGTCCTGCTGTGGGACGCCTGGAACAAACACACCGGCCAGCCGTCGATCTTCGGCGGCAGCAACCGGCCAGCCGCCAGCACGGGTGTGGCGCCATCGACGCTGCCGTCGGCCGTGTTGCCCACCCTGGCTGACGTCCCTGCGGCGGTCCCGTCGGCAGGCACCGCCGCAGCGACGGTGCCCGCAGCCACCCCGACGGCCGCTGCTGCTCAGACCAGGGGCGAACTCGTCACGCTAAGCACCGACACCGTCAAGGCCACTTTCGACAGCCAGGGCGGATCGCTTGTGCGGCTGGAGTTGCTTGCCTACCGCGACGCCGTGGACGCCACGCGAAATGTCGTGCTGCTGGAACAAAGTGCCAAGCGGGCGTATGCCGCCCAGACTGGCCTCATCACCGGCCAGGCTGGCGTCACGCTGCCCAACCACTACACCCAGATGGTTGTCGTGCCAGGTGAGCGCACACTTGCGCCGGGCGCGAAAGAAATCACCGTGCGCTTCGAGTCGCCCACGGTGGATGGGGTGAAGCTTGCGAAGACCTACACACTGCGCCGCGGTGAGTACCCGATTGCGGTCAGGCACGAAGTCATCAACCAGGGCAGCGTGACGCTGACGCCACAGGTTTACCTGCAACTGGCGCGCGACGGCAACCCGCCCGAGGGCGAGTCGAGCTTCTACTTCACCTTCACCGGCCCGGCGCTTTACACCGAGGCCAAAAAGTTCCAGAAGATCGAATTCAAGGACATCGCCAAAGGCAACACCAGCCACGAAAAAGCTGCTGACAACGGCTGGGTCGCGATGGTGCAGCACTATTTCGCATCGGCCTGGCTGGTGCAGGCTGCGGGCCCGCGCGAGTTCCGCACCACCAAGGTGGCCGACAACCTGTACACCATCGCGATGGTGATGCCACTGGGCGAAGTGGCACCGGGTGCCACCAAGGTCCACGAAGCCACGCTGTTTGCCGGCCCGCAGGAAGAGAACAAGCTTGAAGTTCTGGCACCTGGGCTTGAACTGGTGAAGGACTACGGCTGGCTCACGGTTCTGAGCAAACCGCTCTTCTGGCTGCTGACCGAATTGCACGGTCTGCTCGCCAACTGGGGCTGGGCGATCGTGGCGCTGGTGGTGTTGCTGAAGATCGCCTTCTACTGGCTCAACGCCAGTGCCTACCGCAGCATGGGCAAGATGAAGGCCGTGGCGCCCAAGGTCAACGAACTGAAAGAGCGCTACAAGGACAAGCCGCAAGAGATGCAACAGGCCATGATGCGCATCTACAAGGAAGAAAAGGTCAACCCACTGGGCGGCTGCCTGCCGATCCTTGTGCAGATGCCGTTTTTCATCGCGCTGTACTGGGTGCTGCTGTCCAGCGTGGAGATGCGCAACGCGCCCTGGGTTGGCTGGATCACCGACCTGGCAGCCAAGGATCCGTGGTTCATCCTGCCGGTGCTGATGACGGCATCGTCCCTGTTCCAGGTCTGGCTCAACCCGACGCCTACCGACCCCATGCAGGCCAAGCTGATGTGGTTCATGCCGCTGGCCTTCGGCTTCATGTTCTTTTTCTTCCCCGCCGGTCTGGTGCTGTACTGGTTGACGAACAACATCCTGTCGATCGCGCAGCAGTGGTTCATCAACAAACAGCTGGGTGTGTTGGGCAAATAGCCGAGTGCGTGAACACCGCACAGCGTTCGGGGGGTTGCCCCCCGAACGGGGGTTGAGAAGCGGCACTGCCGAGCCGAACATGCATCATGCGGGCGACCCGGCTTGATGAGAGCCGGCTCAGGAGAAACAGACGCGAGGCCATCAAACGCCGCGCGCCGCTCCACCCGCGCCAAGCACCACCGGCAGCGCGCCAGAATCAGAACAAGATGCGCGCTGAAGCCTCCGCCCCACCGGCCCCCCGGCTCGACCCGCTGCCGGGCAAACACCAGGATGCCATCGTTGCCATCGCCTCGGCCCCAGGCCGCGGCGCGGTGGGCATCTTGCGGGCATCGGGGCGTGACCTTTCCGCGTTGATCCAGGCACTTTGCGGCCGCAAGCTGCAGCCGCGCCAGGCCACGCTGCTGCCCTTTCTGGCCGCCGACGGGCAGCCTTTGGACCGCGGCCTGGCGCTGCACTTTCCGGCGCCGCACAGCTACACCGGCGAAGACGTGCTGGAGCTGCAGGCCCACGGTGGCCCGGTGCTGCTGCAATTGCTGCTGGCGCGCTGCCTGCAAGCGCAACCGGACCTTCGCCTTGCCGAACCGGGCGAATTCACCGAGCGCGCTTTCCTCACCGACAAACTCGACCTCGCGCAGGCCGAAGCCGTGGCCGACCTTATCGACGCCAGCACTGAAACCGCAGCGCGCTCGGCGGCGCGGTCGCTCAGCGGTGCTTTCTCAATCGAGGTGAATCAACTCACTGAGCGCATCGTGAAATTGCGCATGCTGGTGGAGGCCACGCTCGACTTTCCGGAAGAGGAGATCGACTTCCTTGAAAAAGCCGGCGCGCGCGCGCAACTGGACGGCATCGAAGCGGCCATCGCCACCGCCCTGGCGCGTGCCCGCCAGGGCGCGCTGCTGCGCGAAGGATTGCGCGTGGTGCTGGCAGGGCAGCCCAACGTGGGGAAGAGTTCGCTGCTCAACGCCTTGGCGGGCGCCGAGCTGGCGATCGTGACGCCGATCCCCGGCACCACGCGCGACCGCGTGGCCGAGACCATCCAGATCGAAGGCGTGCCGCTGCACATCACCGATACCGCTGGCCTGCGCCATGACACAGAAGCTGCTGACGAGGTCGAGCGCATTGGAATCAGTCGCAGCTGGGAAGCGATCGGAGGCGCCGATGCGGTCGTCTTTTTGCACGACCTGGGGCGTGCAGGCGATCCGGACTACGAAGCCCACGACGCCCGCATCGCTCGGCAGCTACCGGCTGAAGTGAGCGTTCTCCATGTCTATAACAAAGCCGATCTGCCCGATGCACCGCTGGCGCCGGCCCAGGGCCTGGCGCTGTCGGTACACACCGGGCAGGGCCTGGACGCATTGCGGCAAGCGCTGCTGCTGCAGGCGGGCTGGCAGGCCGCACCCGAAGGCCTTTTCATCGCCCGCACGCGGCACGTGCAGGCGCTGCGCCGCACCCAGGACCATCTGCGGCTTGCACAACAGCATGCGGCCGTACGCGACGCCGCGCTCGACCTGCTGGCCGAAGAGCTGCGCCTGGCGCACCGGGCGCTGGGCGAGATCACGGGGGTGTTCAGCAGCGAGGACTTGCTGGGCGAGATCTTCAGCCGCTTCTGCATCGGCAAGTGATCCTGTCCCGCGCCCCTCCCCCATCAGTGGGGACGGGCAATCCCTGGCATTCCCCCCGCGTGGACGATGCCGCCGGGCACGGGCCGCTTCAACAATGCGCGCACCTCAAGAAAAGGGCTGGCGCGCCGCGCACGGCCTGCGAAGGAAGCAGCGCCTTGGACATCACCACACTGGTCCGGGCGGTTGAAGCCTTGCACGACGACGACGCGTTCAAGGCGCAGTTGTCGGCGGCGCAGTGGCAACAGCTGGCCGCCGTCATGGATCGACGCGAAATCGCCGCCGGCGAGCTGCTGGTGCGGCGCGGCGACGTCGAAGCGCGTGCCTACCTGGTTGAAAGTGGCGAGCTGCAGGTCTTCGTCACCGGCGGCCCACCGCGCAGCCACCGCGTGGCGAACTTGGGTAAAGGTGCGATGTTGGGCGAGCCCGCATTGTTTGGTGCCGCGCCGCGCATGGCGCATGCCGAGGCCGTGACGGCCGCCGTGGTGTGGTCACTGTGCGCGCGCTGCTTGCATGAACTGGCGGCCGAGGCGCCAGCGCTGGTGCTGGAAGTGCTGCGCGCCGCCGGTGCCGTGATGGCCGCACG
>JANNGN010000435.1:0-3731 GCA_031403895.1 Rubrivivax sp.
GCGTTCTGGCGTGAAGGGCACACGCCGCAATCGGCGCCCGGTGGCGTCAAAGAGAGCATTGGCCAGAGCCGCCGCCACTGGCCGCGTGCTGGGTTCACCGGCGCCGTAACTGCGGCCTGCCTTGTTGCCCACCAGCACCACATCAATGTGGTCGGGCACTTCGCGCATGTCCAGGATCGGGTAGCTCAACCAGTCCACGCTGAGCACCTGCGTCTCGTCGAAGCGCACTTCTTCGTGGCGGCTGCGGCTTAGCGACATCAGGATGTTGGACTCGATCACGCCCTCAAGGCTGAGCGGGTTGATGACCATGCCGCAGTCGTGCGCGACGACGAAACGGGTCGCGCGCCAGTTGCCGGTGGCGCGTTCGACTTCGACTTCAGCCACCACGGCCACCACGGCGCCGTTGCGCGGGGCGTAGGCGATGCCGCGTCCGCGCAGCACGGCGGGGTTCAGCGCCGCGTCGGGGTTGGGGCCGACGCGCGGCTGCCACTGCGCCCGCTCGGCAGCCGCGCATACCACCGCCGCATGGCGTGGCTCGGCCAGGTGCAGCAGGCGGAAGGCGACGGGGTCGCTGCCGGCCGCGAGTGCGAGCTCGTCGATGAAACTTTCACTGGCAAAACAGGTGGCCATGCCGTCGGGGTCGCGCAGGTGCGCGGTGCGCAGGCCGGTGGCTAGCGACTGCTCCCAGGGCAACAACTCGCCGCTGATCCGTTTGTGGTCGAAGCGGTAGCTCTCGGCCGACACCTGGTAGAGGTCTTCGCTCTTGGTGACGTGGCCACCCACCAGTTGCGAAGCCAGCGTGTCGCCATAACGCTGCGTGCCGGACGGCCGGATGCGGCCCGAGTAGCCGCGCGAGTGATAGTCGAAGGCCACCACCTTGCCGGCGGCATCGAGCCCACCTTGCAAATGGAACACGCCGGGCGGGCCTTTCGGGTCCCAGGCCGTGGCGTCGGCGCGGCTGTATTGCATGCGCACCGGGCGTCCCACGACATTCGCCACCAGCACGGCGTCGATGGCGGCGTCGTCGGCGTCGTTCATGCCGTAAGAGCCGGGGCCCGGCAGCCAGATCACGCGCACCTGCGCGGGCGGGCGGTTGAGCAGCTCCGACACCGTCTTGCGCAGCGGATAGGGTTTCTGGCCACCCATCCACACCGTCACTGATTCAGGAGAAATCTGCGCTACCGCGCAGGCCGGGCCCATGCAGGCGTGCGACTGGAAGGGGTACTCGTAGCGCGCCTCGACGCGCCGCGCGGCGGCGGGCAATGCGGTATCGACATCGCCGTTGCTGCGGTCCACCTTGCGGCCCTTGGCGGGCGCGGTGCGCAGCGTCTCGTACAAGGCTTCGTAGTTGCGCGAGAAGCGCATGCCGGGCTCGGACCACTTCAGTTTCACATCGCGCGCCGCACGCACCGCCTGCTCTTCGCGTTCGCACACCACGGCCACGAAGTTGCCCTGCTGCACCAGGCGGATGAAGCCCGGCACTTTCGGCTGCGCTTCCACGCCCAGGAAACGCGCGCCGGCAGTCGGTGGGCGCAGCACACGCGCATGCACCATGCCGGGCAGCTTGAAATCCACCAGGTAGCGGTACTCGGCCGTCACCTTGGGCGGGATGTCGCTGCGCGGCACCGGCTGGCCGACGACGCGGTACGACGCCGGGTCCTTCGGTGTGGCTTTCGGATCCAGCGCCAGCTCGAAGCGGGCGCCGGACAGCAGATCGGCGTAGCTCAGGCTGCGCGTGGGTTCTCCAGCCGTGCCAAGCACCCGCACCACGCCGTCGCGCACATCCAGTTGCGCAACCGGCACGCCCAGCCGCTCGGCAGCGCGCACGAGCAAGAAGGCGCGCGCCTGGGCCGACGCCACGCGCAACGCGCCGCCACCGTCGGTGATGCCGTTGCTGGAGCCGGTGCCGCGCTGGTCCACCGTGGTCGCGGTGTCGCCCATGCGGATCGTGACGCGGCCAATGGGCACGTCCAACTCCTCGGCCACGATCTGCGCAAACGCCGTGGGGATGCCCAGGCCGGCGTCGATCTTGCCCACCGAGGCGGTGACGCCGCCCTGTGCGTCGATGGCCAGCCAGGAGTCCAGCCGGTCGCGCGGCAGGCCGTTGCCGGCAGCAGCTTCTGCAGCGCCAGCGCCGTCGGACTGGCCGGCAGGTTGACCCGATACCGGCAGCGCCAGCGTCACCAGCAGGCCCGCGCCACCGGCCAGCACGGTGCGCCGCTGCAACAGCGGGCCGTTCATGCCGCACCCCGCGCGGCGGCCATGACCAGCGCCGCGCGTTTGACGGCGCGCAGCACGCTCAGCTGCGTGCCGCAGCGGCATTTCAGCCCGGACAGCCCTTCGCGCAACTCCTGCTCAGTGGCCTTCGGCTTGGCTTCCAGCAGCGCCGCCGCCGTCATGATCCAGCCGTTGATGCAGTAGCCGCACTGCGCCGCCTGTTCGTCGATGAAGGCCTGCTGCACCGGGTGCAGCACTGCGGGGTCACTGATGCGCTGTTGCTGGCGCCAGCGCGCAGCCAGGCCGTCGAGCGTGGTGATGTCGCGGCCAACCGCCGTGCCTGTCGGCGTGACGCAGGACCGGATGGCGCGCCCGTCCACATGCACGGTGCAGGCGCCGCATTGCGCCAGGCCGCAACCGAAGCGCGGACCATGCTGGTCCAGGTCGTTGCGCAGCACGTAGAGCAGAGGCGTTTGCGCGTCGGCACTGGCGCTGGCAGCGCGCCCATTCAGGCGCAGTCGCAGGGGCTTGGACGGGGGCGTCGGCATAGGCTCTCTCCGCGATCTTTTGGGGCTGGCGCGGGCCACATGATGGCCCTGCACGGGTCTTCGGCCAGGCTGGTGCCTGGCCCTGCACTGTTGCGGACTTTTTGAACGCCGTCAATCATAGAAGACCATCGTTCTTTTATACGGAACATGAGTCAATGCCACGCCGCAGGTCAACTAGGCGGCAAAGGCTCGCGCGCCGGCCCTTCCTTTTGGCCTTTCCGACGCCGGGAAATAGCGCTTATGTGAGCGCATGCTCTCCGTTTTCTTTCGCGCCATCAATGAATTCGGTGCTCGTTCTGGCGCACTGACCCGCCCGATCAGCACTCCACCCCCCGGGAGTGCTAAGATTTGAGGAACTGATGCCCCTGGAGGCAGAACGACGACACCAGGCGCAGGTCGTGGCTGATGAAGATCAGGCCCATGCCACGCTCGGCGACGAGTTGGTCGAGGATCTTCAGCACCTGCAGCTGCACGGTGACATCGAGCGCCGACGTCGGTTCGTCGGCGATCAGCAGCTCCGGCCCGGCAATCAGCATCATCGCGATCATCGCGCGCTGGCCCATGCCACCCGAGACTTCATGCGGGTAGAGCTTGAACATGCGCTCCGGGTTGTCGATCTGCACCGCTGCGAGCGCGGCGATGGCCCGCTCGCGTGCTTCGCGCTTGCCGACCGGCTGGTGAGTCTGCAGGGTTTCGATGATCTGCGCGCCGATGCTCAGCACCGGGTTGAGCGAGAACTTCGGGTCTTGCAGCACCATCGCGATGCGGCCTCCGCGCAGCGTGCGGCGCTGTGCGGCGCTGCAGTTCAGCAGGTCGGTATCGTGGAATAACAGCTTGTTTGCACTGACACGGCCTTCGGCGGCCGTCAGGCCAAGGATGGCGCGACCGGTCTGCGATTTGCCGGAACCCGATTCGCCGACGATGCCCAGCCGTTCGCGGCCAAGCGTGAACGAGACGCCGCGCACG
>JANNGN010000436.1:0-7623 GCA_031403895.1 Rubrivivax sp.
CTAGTACTTCGGGGTTGATCGGCGTCGGCGGCGTGCCACCGGTGAGTGCCGCGATCAGGTTGTCGGCCGCCAGATCGGCCATGGCGCGGCGCGTGGCCACGCTGGCGCTGGCGATGTGCGGCGTGAGCACGACGTTGGGCAGACTCAGCAGATCGGGGTGGACGGCGGGCTCGCCCTCGAAGACATCGAGCCCGGCGGCCGCGATGCGCCGCTCGCGCAGGGCCGCCGCCAGCGCGGCGTCGTCGACGATGCCGCCGCGCGCGATGTTGGTGAGCGTCGCGCTCGGCTTCATCAGAGCCAGCTCGGCGGCGCCGATCGCGTGATGGCTGGCGGCCGAGTACGGCAGCACCAGCACCAGGTGGTCGGCCTCGCGCAGCAGCGTGGCCTTGTCCACGTAGCGAGCGCCGATGGGCGCCTCTTGCGCGGCATCCAGGCGGCTGCGGTTGTGATAGATCACCCGCATGCCGAAGCCGAGCGCACCGCGCCGCGCGATCGCCTGGCCAATGCGCCCCATGCCCAGGATGCCGAGCGTGGCGCCGTACACATCAGAGCCCATGTGCATGTCGTAGGCCCAGCGTGTCCATTCGCCGCGGCGCAGGAAATGTTCGCTCTCGGCCATGCGGCGCGCGGCGGCCATCATCAGCGCAAAGCCGAAGTCGGCCGTGCTTTCAGTCAGCACGTCGGGCGTGTTGGTGGCCAGCACGCTGGCGGCGGTGCAGGCCGTTATGTCAAAGTTGTTGTAGCCCACCGCCATGTTGGCCACCACGCGCAACAGCGGGCAGGCAGCCAGCAGTTCAGCGTCGATACGTTCGCTGCCGGTGGTGAAGGCGCCGTGTTTGCCTTGCAGTCTTTCGATCAGTTCAGGCTGGCTGTGGATGTGGTCGGTGGGGTTGTCCTCGACCTCGAAATGCTCGCGAAGGCGCGCGACAACTTCGGGGAAAACGGCCCGCGCCAGCAGAATTTGGGGTTTGTTCATCGCCTCATTTTGCAGGCATTGCAGCCGTCGCCGGTGCCGCAGTGCTGCCTTTGAGAACCGTGCTCGGATGGAAGCCGCCCACGAGCAGCATGACGCCAAATCCCAGCACGTAAGCCAGCGCCACGTGCCAGCCGTGGCGCAGCCACAGGCCCACCGACTTCGCCTCGGGGTACATGCCCGCCAAGGCCACGCCGGCCGAAGAGCCGAACCAGATCATCGAGCCGCCAAAGCCCACGGCGTAGGCCAGAAAGCCCCAGTCGTAGCCGCCCTGCTTGAGCGCCAGCGCGGTGAGCGGGATGTTGTCGAACACGGCCGACAGGAAGCCCAGGCCCAGCGCGGTCTGCCACGACGCGGCAGGTAGCTGCTCCACCGGCATCATCGACGCCGACAGCACCAGCGACAGCAGGAAGATCGCGCCCTTCGCCGCGCCCGGCAGCAAACCCCAGTTGGGTTGGCGCAGCAGCGTGCAGACGAGGATCGCGGCCCACACCGCCGCACCCAGGAAGGGGAACAGGTCGGCCACTGCGGCGTAGCGCGTGTTGACCACCAGGTTCACCACCACCGCCGACGCCAGGATGAAGCCCGCGCTGCCCACGCGCACCCAGTCGATGCGCAGCAGCGAGTCCGCGTCCTTCTGAATCGGCGAATAGCGCTGCTGCTGCAAAGCCGCCGGAATGCCGAAGAGCAGCAATGCCACGCCCGAGCCGATGAAGGCTTCCAGCACCTCGAGCGGGTGGACGCCAGCAATCCACATCATGGTGGTGGTGGTGTCGCCCACCACGCTGCCGGCACCGCCGGCGTTCGAAGCCGCGACGATGGCCGCGAGATAGCCGATGTGTACCTTGCCGCGGAACACGGTGTGCGCCACCGCGCCACCGATCATCGCGGCCGCAATGTTGTCGAGAAAACTCGACAACACGAACACCAGCAGCAGCAGCACGAAGCAGCCCTTCCAGTCGTCGGGCATGAAGCGCGGCAGCACGGCGGGCACTTCGCTCTTCTCGAACAGGTCGGCCAGCAGCGCGAAGCCCAGCAGCAGCAGCAGCAGCAGATTCACGAGCACCACCCACTCGTGCCCCAGGTGCGCCGCAAAGCCGGCCGGGCCCGGCCCGTACTTGAAGGGCGACAGCAGCATCTTGTAGATCGCGATGCTGAAGGCCCCCACCAGCGCGATCTGCAAAGTGCGGGCATGGAACAGCGCCACGCCGGCCAGCACGCACGCGAAGAGCAGAAACTCCAGCGGCACCGGTCCGATGCGCGGGCCGGCGAATTCGGCTGCCGGCGTGGCAGCCTGGGCTGCGGCCGGCAGCACGCACATCGTCGCGGTTAGCGCCGCCATCGCCGTCACTGTCGCAGCGCCCACCAAGAACAGCTTCATCAGGTTCCTGCGCGTTGCGAGCCACTCAATGAATGGCTGGCTCAGACAAAGCCGGGCGGCGCACTATTCCAGGAAGTGAACAAACCCTGAGACCGGCTCGCGCTCGGTGTGCAGCGTGTTCTCAACCGCAGCCGCGTCGGCGTGGCCCAGCGACATGCCGCACACCAGCGTCTGGTCGTCGCGCAGCTGAAGGTGGCGCGCGATGATGCGGTGGAACGGCGTGAAGGCCGCCTGTGGGCAGGTGTCCAGGCCGCGCGCGCGCGCCGCCATCATCACGCTTTGCAGGAACATGCCGTAGTCGAGCCAGCTGCACTGCTCAAGATGGCTGTCGATCGTGAACATCAACGCCACCGGCGCGCCAAAGAAGTCGTAGTTGCGCGCATGCTGTTCATGCATGCGCGCCTTGTCGGCCTTGCCGATGCCAAGCAGCGAGTACAGATCCCAGCCAACCTTGCGGCGGCGCTCGATGTAGGGGCTGCGCCATTCGGTGGGGTAGTAGGCGTAGGGCTCGGTGTGGCGCGCGCGTTCTTCGGGGTCGTCGGAGGCGGCGCGGATGTCGCGCGAAAGGGCTTCTTTCGCTGCGCCGGTCAGCACATGCACCTGCCACGGCTGGATGTTGGTGCCCGAAGGCGCGCGCGCCGCCACGGCGAGCAGATCCTCAATGACGGCGCGCGGCACCGGCGTGGGCAGGAAGGCGCGAATCGAGCGGCGCGAGGTGATGGCAGCGTTTGCGGCGGCGGTGGTGTCTGCGGTGATATCGGGGATCGTCATCATGTGGGGTGGGTCAAGGATTCAAGTGCGGTGCGAAAGGCCTGCGGCAGGTCAACCGGCCGTCGCGTGGCGCGGTCAACATAGGCGTGTGTGAAGTGCCCCAGCGCAGCAGACAGGGGTGCGTCGTCGGCAAACAGGCCGAGTGCATAGCGCACGCTGGAGCGGCCCAGATGTTCGACCCGCAAACCCACCTGCACGGCCTGCGGGAAGGCGATGCTGTCGAAGTAGTGGCACTGGGTGTGTACGACGAGGCCGATCACGCCGCCGCCGTGGATGTCGAGCATGCCGGCTTCAATGAGCATGCGATTGACGGCAGTGTCAAAGTAGCTGTAGTACACGACGTTGTTGAGGTGGCCGTAAACATCGTTGTCCATCCAGCGCGTGGTGATGCGCTGGAAGTGCAGGAAGTGAGTCCGTGGCAAGGGCTGCGGGCGCGGCGTCAGGGCTTCGGTCATGCCGGCGATTCTTCCATCACCCGCCACGAGGGCGCCGACTGCCACGATTGCCACGACTGCAGCGCCAGGGCCAGCGTCTGGCGCTGCACCGCCACCGTCGTTGCCAGGTCGCGGCCGTAGCCCCCGGCCATTGACAGCGCCACCGGGATGCGTCGCTCGCGCAGTGCATTCAGCACACGACGGTCGCGCTCGGCCAGGCCATTTGTGCTGATCTTGAGCCGGCCCAGACGGTCGTTTTCGTGCGGGTCTGCGCCGGCCAGGTAGAAGGCCAGGCCAGGCGGCGCGTCAGCGTGATGACGCCAGGCCATCGCGAGCGCACGGTCCAGCGCTGCCAGGTATTCGTCGTCGGCACAGCCGTCGGGCAGTTCCACGTCCAGGTCGCTCACTTCCTTGCGTAAGGGGAAGTTCTTGGCACCGTGCAGCGACAGCGTGAACACGCTCGGGTCGTCGCGGAAGATGGCCGCAGTGCCATTGCCCTGGTGTACGTCAAGGTCGATCACCAGCACGCGCAGGCCGCGCTGGCCGCGCTGATGGTGGCGGTGCCACTCGGCCTGCATCAGACGCGCCGCCACCGCCACGTCGTTGAAGACACAGTAGCCCGAGCCCTTGTGCGCGTAAGCATGGTGCGTACCGCCGGCCAGGTTGGCGGCCACGCCCTCGCCGCCGAGCAGTGCGGTGCGGGCGGCGCAGATGGTGGCACCCACCGATCGGCGCGCGCGCTCGACCATGCGCTCGCTCCAGGGGAAGCCGATCTCGCGCTGCTGCGCGGCACTGGTGCTGCCGCTGCTGACGGCGTGGATCCAGTCGGGGTCATGGGCAAGGGCCAGTTCACCGTCGCTGGCGGGCGGCGCTTCGGTCACGCGCACCGCCAGCAAGGTGGATTCGGTGGCTTCGCGCAGCAGCCGGTACTTCGTCATCGGGAACGGATGCCCTGGGGGCAAGGGCAACACGAACTGGTCGGAGTGGAAGGCGCGCACAGGGCAGGATTCTAGGAAGCCACCCCTAGAATGTTGCGGCGCAGCAAAATCTGCTTGCAATGCTCAGGGGCAACCCTATACTTCACGTCATGTTGCAGCGCAGCAAAGATTCTGAACCGGTGCTGCCAACTGTCACTTTCAACCCACCCCCAGGAGATTGCACATGAACACCCCCTTCACCGCCGACCAATTCATGGCCGCCCAGAAGTCCAGCGTCGAGACCCTCTTCGGCCTCACCGCCAAGGCTTTCGAAGGCGTTGAGAAGCTGGTCGAACTGAACCTGCAAGTTGCCAAGACTTCGCTGTCCGAAGCCGCTGAGAACGCCACCGCCGCCCTGACGGTGAAAGACGCGCAAGAGTTCCTGGCCCTGCAAGCCAGCCTGCTTCAGCCCGCCGCCGAAAAGGCCGCCGCTTACAGCCGCCACCTGTACGACATCCTGGCCGGCGCCAGCGCCGAGTTCACCAAGTCCGCCGAAGCCAACATGGCCGACAGCCAGAAGAAGGTGCTGGCCCTGGTGGACAACGCCGTCAAGAACGCCCCCGCCGGCACTGAAAGCGCCGTCGCCCTGGTGAAGTCTGCCGTCGCGGCTGCGAACAACGCGTATGACAGCGCCCACAAGGCCGCCAAGCAAGCCGCTGAAGTGGCCGAAGCCAACTTCACTGCCATGAGCGCCACGGCCGTCAACGCCACCAAGTCGGCCACCAAGGTCAAGCGCGCCGCTTGAACGCCGGCTGATCAGCATCACAAAGCGCGGGCCACCGCGCTGCACTTTCAGGCCGGCATGTCCGGCCTGAACTTTTTTGGGCGGAGCGCATCTACCCAAAATCCCCGCCTGCACGTGGTGGGGGTTTTTGTGGATACTGGTCATTCTCCTCAGCACCCGTCCAAGGTGCGTTGCGGCCCAGTCAGCCGGCTGGGCCGCATTTTTTTTCCCACTCGGCGGGCGCGGCCCTCGGCACCGCAGCGTTGTCAGCGCGCCAGGGCCGCCAGCTTGGCCTTGATCTCGGGCAGCAGCGCTGCGGCCATCTCGCGCCCCGCGCGAATGGCGCGCACGCGAGACGTGAAGTCTGCGCTGCTCACGCCCACCAGCACCGGGCGCAGCACCACGTCGGCGCCCTGCAGTTCAAACTGGTTGATGCTCCTGCCCATGATGGCAAAAGTCTGCAGCAGCAGCTTCAGCGTGTCGCCGGTGGCATTGCCATCAGGCGGCGTTGAGATGTCAACCGCAATCACCATTTCTGCGCCCATCTGGCGCGCAAACCGCACCGGCACTGGGGATACCAGGCCGCCATCGACGTATTCGCGGCTGCCGATCTTCACCGGCTGAAACACGGCCGGCACCGAGCTGGACGCCCGCACCGCCTGGCCGGTGTCACCGCGTTCGAAGAGCACGGCCGTGCCGCTGTCCAGGTCGGTGGCGACGATGCCCAGGCGCAGCTTGGACTGTTCGATCGCCAAGCCGGCAGTTGCGTCGCGCACATAGCGCGCCAGCGCTTCGCCGCGGATCATGCCGCGGCTGGGGTAGGCCCAGTCGGTGATGGCGCCTTCGTCCATCGTCAGGGCCAGGGTGGCCAGTTCGGCGCCGTTCTTGCCGTGGGCATAGAGAGCGGCCACCAGGCTGCCGGCGGAGGTGCCGACGACCAGGTCGGGCCGGATGCCGGCCTCTTCCAGCACCTGGATGACGCCAATGTGCGCAAAGCCCCGCGCCGCACCACCGCCCAAGGCCAGACCCAGTTTCGGCGGGCGCGTGGGCCTGGAGGCTGCTGGCGGTGTTGCAAGTTGCGGCGCTTTAGTGACTGACCCGGCCGGTGCTGTGGACGTGGTGGGCGGCGTTTGGCATGCCGCCAACGCCGCAACGCCGGCCAACAAAACCAGCCGGCGCGGCGGAACTCGGGTTTCAGGCTGGGCGTTTGACATGGCGTTGATTCTAGGAACGCGTGGCCGAAGCTCGCCTTCATATCCAAACGCACATATGCAAGCTACTTCTTTGTAGTTCCCTGAAATAAGCAGGCTTCTTATCGTTCGCCCCTTCGGTCAGGCCTGTTGCCCGGCCTGTGAACCAGTCTTCTCTTCATGGACCTTCTTGCAGTGCTCAGCGGTTTTGGTGTCGGCGCCATCGTCGGCATGACTGGCGTTGGTGGCGGCTCGTTGATGACGCCGCTGCTGATGGGCGTCTTCGGTCTGGCGCCAGCGGTCGCCATCGGCACCGACCTGTGGTTTGCCGCCATCACCAAGTCGGGCGGCAGTTGGGTTCACCACAAGCTGGGGCATGTGGACTACCGCGTCACCGGCCTCTTGTTGGCGGGCAGCCTGCCGGCCACGGTGCTCACCATCGCGCTGATGTACTTCACCGGCATCACCAAGGGCTGGGCAGGCGCACTGACCGTGGCGCTGGGCGTGGCCTTGTTGCTGACAGCGCTGGCGGTTGCCTACCGCAGCTTCTGGACGGCACTTGGCCTGCGGCTGGAACGCTGGCTGCCCGAGCAGCGCCGCGCCACGCTGACGGTGGCTTCCGGCGCGCTGCTGGGCGTGCTGGTGTCGCTCAGCTCCATCGGCGCGGGTGCCATCGGCGCCACCCTGCTGCTGTTGCTGTATCCGCGCCTGCCGGCGCACCGCATCGTCGGCACCGACATCGCGCACGCCGTGCCGCTGACGCTCGTAGCCGGCATTGGCCACGCCGCACTCGGCAACGTCGAGTGGGCGTTGCTGGCCGCCCTGCTGCTGGGCTCTTTGCCTGGCATCTGGCTCGGCGCCCGGCTGACCAAAGCCATGCCCGAACGCCTGGTGCGCGGGGTGCTGTGCCTGGCTCTGGTGAGCGCGGGCCTCAAGGTTCTTGCCTGACAACCCATCGAATCGCATGTACGCCTACACCGACCACGACCGCCAGTTCCTGCGCGCCCGCGCTGCGCAGTACCGCGACCAGCTAACCCGTCACTTGATCGGTGAACTGCCTGATGAAGACTTCCGCCCGCTGCGCCTGCAGAACGGCTGGTACGTGCAGCGCCACGCGCCGATGCTGCGCGTGGCGGTGCCTTACGGCGAACTGAGCAGCCGCCAGCTGCGCCA
>JANNGN010000437.1:0-9839 GCA_031403895.1 Rubrivivax sp.
GAAAAGTGGGTCACCGAGCGCGCCTACGAAAACCCGAAGTTCGTCGAGGACCTGGTGCGCGACGTGGCGCTGGCGCTGAATGCCGATGCACGCATCGGCCGCTACAGCGTGGATGTCGAAAACTTCGAATCGATCCACAACCACTCGGCGTACGCTCGCATCGAGCGTTAGCGCGGGTCTGTGCCGGCGAGGCTGTTGCTGCCGCCAAAGCGGCGAAACTGTTTGGCCACAAAGGCCCAGACCATGCGTGACGCGTCGGGCCCCTTGCCGTCACTGAAGGCTTTGCTCGCGGCCCCGCCGCTCCAGGCATGGGCCAGGCCGTGTACCGCCACCAGCGTGGCCACGGTGCTGCCCTTGCGCTTGAAGTCCGTCACCCGCATCGGGTAGCGCTGGCCCCGCTGCAACGCGCGTTCCGGGCCGGCAGACGCACCGGCGGCGTCAGCCCAGGCCTGCGCGGCAGCGCGGCCGTTGCGGGGCGAGACGACGGTGTCGGCTTCGCCATGAATCACCAGCAGCGGCGGCCAATCGACTGGCATCAAGGCAGGCGTGGCCGCCAGCGGCTGCGTGGCCCGGCGCCCGCGCATGGCACCCAGCGCCGACAACGCGGAATGCGCCGTGCCCGGCGGAATGCCTGAATGCATCACCACCGCCTTGTAGCGGCCCGGCTGGCGCGTCACCAGCAGGGCCGCCATGCTGGCCCCCGCCGACAGCCCGGCGATTGCCACCCGCGTGCTGTCCACCGGGTGCAGCAGGCAGACCTGGTCGATGGCCTTCATGATGAGCGCCGCTTCGCCAAAGGCGCGGCCGGATTGGGTGTCGAACCAGTTCCAGCAGCCCTGGCCATTGACCAGGCGATCCTGCTCCGGGTAGAGCACCAAAAAGCGCTCGCGCAATGCGATGCGGTTCATGCGCGTGCTGGTTGCAAAACTGTTGGCGTCCTGGCCACAGCCATGCAGCATCACCAGGAGCGGCAAGCGTTCGCCTGAGCGCAGGTCGCTCGGCCGGTAGAGCCGGAAGCGCCTGCCGCCCGTTGCACCCAGGGCCACGCCCGGCAGCCATGTGCCGGCGCCGGGCGGGTGAGTGCTGGTGCCCGTGCGGGTGCTCAGGCTCGTGCGGCTGCTGGAGCCAGTGCGCTTGCGCTTGGCCGTGACGGGCTTGAGCGCCTTGCCAAGTGCCCGGCTTCCGGTTTGCGTCGCCAGCTTTGTCATGGCCAGGACACTTCGCTCGAAAGTCTTGGCCCAGGCGGACCTGCGCAGTCGCTTCTTCATACCGAGGATTGTGTCGAAAGCCGAACGCGCCATTGTCTTGACCCGCACTCGCGCGAACCGTGCGCTAGCGAACCCAACGCGTTGCTGCCCGCACCCGGCCGCGCCCAAGCAGCTTGCCAATGGGTCCGCAGCGCCATGGCCCAGGGTGTGCGAGCGCACAGACCACTGCCGCCGCCGACTTTACGGTGAGCTCGGAATGCATCGCATCCGCACAGGGTTGTTAACGCTCTGTGTGCAGTGACCGCACACCACCCACCCGAACTCACCCAAGGACTCCCCATGACCACCGCCAAGAATTCCGCGCCGTCAAAGGCACCCGCCGCCACCAAGGACGCGATTGCACTGCTGAAGGCCGACCACGAGGCCGTGAGCCACCTGTTTGCCGAATACGAGAAGACCCGATCGGTCGCCAACAAGAAGGCGCTGGTTGCCGACATCTGCACCTCGCTCAGCGTGCATGCACAGATCGAGGAAGAGATCTTTTACCCGGCCGTCAAAGCGGCATTGAAGGACAAGTTGATGGTGCCCGAGGCGATCGTCGAACAGGCCACCATGAAGGCGCTGATCGGCCAGCTGGAGGGCATGGAACCTGACGGCGAGATGTACGACGCCAGGGTCAAGGTGCTGGCCGAATACGTCAAGCATCACGTCAAGGAAGAGCACACCGAGATGTTCCCCAAGGCCAAGGCCTCGTCGCTGGACATGGCCGAACTCGGCGCCCGCCTGGCCGCCCGCAAGGACGAGCTGCTGGCCAACAAGACTTGAAGCCGAAAGGAGTGACCATGAGCAAGACCACCGATGCCACCGCGTTCTCTGATGGAAGCTGGCCGCACCGCAATCCCCCGCTGCCGGTGCCTGACACATCGATGTTGCCAGGGGCAGAGAAAGCGCCACCCGCAGCGGTCGAATTGATGGCCCGTGTCACGCAAGGTGCGCACGACACCATCGACCTGCTGGCGGACCGTGCTGCGCCGACAGTGCGTCAGCTTGGAGAGACTTTGTCCGGCGCCGAAGAAGCGCTGCACGCCAAAGCTGATGAGCTGCGCGATACGGGTGAGGCCTGGTTCGAGAGCCTGCGCCGCACGGTGCGCAGCAGCCCGCTTGCCGCAGTTGGGGCAGCCTTGCTGCTTGGCGCATTCATCGCACGCATCAGGCGCTGAAGCGCGCCGAAGCGCAAAGCTGCTCAAAAGTGAAATTCGGATTCATCGGCACTCAATGAACTGCGCACGGTGCATAGCCTTCACTGCCGCATCCCTGACCGCCAGACGGCTGGCTGTCCTACGGGCAATTTGAGTTCAGGGATCGACCATTCGCGGCGCACGAATTCAACCGTGCATGCCGCGCAACAACCAGCATACCCAGAGTACGCAGCAAACCCAGCGTTAGAGATAACGCCAACCCTCACAGGAGAAATCGCAATGAACATGGTCAAGGACAAAGACAAGATCGCAACCGACGACGACGACGGTTCGCACCCCGTCGGCACTGGCGTTGGTGCCAGCAGTGGCGCCATCGCGGGTGCTGTTGCAGGCACTGTCGTGGCGGGGCCCATCGGTGCGCTGGCGGGCATGGTGATCGGTGCGGTGGGCGGCGCACTCGCAGGCCGGGGCATTGCCGAACAGGTCAACCCGACGACCGAAGGCACCGGCGACCAGCATGACCTGGCCACCGGCGTGGGCGCCTCGACGGGTGCGGTCAGCGGTGCAGTTGCAGGCTCTTTGATGGCGGGCCCGGTGGGCGCGGCTGTCGGTGCAGCCATCGGTGCTGCGGCGGGCAGCATTGCCGGTGAAGGCGCTGGTGAAGTCGTGAACCCGCGTGTCGGTGACGACTTGCACAACCACGGCCTGGCCACCGGCACTGGCGTCGGTGCTGGTGCCGTCACGGGTGCCGCGTTTGGTGCCATGGGCGGGCCCGTCGGCATGGCTGCGGGTGCTGCCATCGGCGCAGTGGCTGGCGGTGTTGCAGCCAAGGGCGTTGCCCAGGCCGTCAACCCGGCGGCAGAAGATGCGTACTGGTCCAGCGCCTATGAACGCGAGTCTTATTTCAAGCCGGGCCATAGCTACTCTGACTACGCGCCCGCTTATCAACTGGGCTACAGCCGTTATGCCGACGGTGACACCGGATTTGATGGCGCTGCAGGTGAACTCGAGCGCGACTGGGACGATGTCAGGGGCTCTTCGCGCCTGAACTGGAACGACGCCAAATCGGCGGCGCGGGCGGGTTGGGAGCGCATTGAAAACGCGGCCCGGCGCACCTTTTGAAGCAAAACCGTTAACTGAACCTCTATTAGGAGATTGACATGAATTTCATCATTTGGCTTGTCGTTGGTGGCTTGATCGGTTGGGTCGCGAGCATGGTCATGAAGACGGATGCGCAGCAGGGCGTCATCCTCAACATCGTGGTCGGCATCGTGGGTGCGTTTCTCGGCGGCTGGCTGATATCGCCGCTGGTGGGCGTGCCTTCCATCAACCAGGACGCCTTCAGCGTCGGCGCGATGGCAGTTTCCTTGGTCGGCGCCATCATTCTGTTGGCCGTGGTCAACCTGATGCGGCGCGGCACTGCTCGCTAAGCCACAGCAAGGCCTGAAGAGGGTAGCTGGCGCTGCGACACAGCGTCTGCGACCGTCATTGACCGACTCCGGCCGCGTGGATACCGCAATCCACGCGGCCGGCACCTTTTCTGAAGCCCGCACTTTATGGATTCGCCCGTGAAGCCTGGCGCGATGACCCTGGCAGACTTCTTCAACTTGCTGAAGGCTGCGGCCAATGCCTGGGTGGACGATCACGCGGCCAGCATGGGTGCTGCGCTGTCGTACTACACGGTGTTTTCGCTCGCGCCGCTGCTGTTGATCGTGATTGCGATCGCCGGGCTGGTGTTTGGCGCCGAGGCCGCGCAGGGACAGATTTTTGGCCAACTGCGCGGGCTGCTGGGCGACGATGCTGCCCAGTCCATTCAGGGCCTGCTGGTCAGCGTCAACAAACCTTCGCAAGGGCTGCTGGCCACTGGCGTCGGGGTGGCGATGCTGCTGCTGGGGGCGACATCGGTGTTCGGTGAGTTGCAAGACGCGCTGGACCGCATCTGGCGCGCCCCGACACGCCACGCGTCGCTTGGCCTGTGGGGCCTGCTGCGGGCCCGGCTGCTGTCGTTCAGCATGATCTTCGGCATTGCCTTCCTGCTCATGGTATCGCTCGTGTTTGGCGCTGTGGTCGCGGCGTTGGGCACCTGGTGGCGCGGCGTCTTTGGCGGCTGGGACTTGGTGGCGCAGACCGTCAATCTGGTGATCGACTTTGCGCTGACCACCACCGTCTTCGCCATGATCTACAAGTTGATGCCGCGTGTGCGCGTGCATTGGCACGACGTGTGGCTGGGCGCGCTGGCAACGGCACTGCTGTTCACGCTGGGCAAGTTCCTGATCGGCCTGTACATCGGCAAGGCCGGCGTGGCCTCGGCCTTCGGTGCAGCCGGCTCACTGGTGGTGGTGTTGCTGTGGGTGTATTACTCGGCGCAGGTCTTTTTGCTGGGCGCGGAGTTCACCTGGGCTTATGCGCAAGCGTTCGGATCGATGAGACCGGGCGCCAGTTCAAGGGCTGCTGCTTGAGGACCTTGGACGTTCACGTTGAAGTCGATGTCGATGTCGGCGTTGAAGGTCCAGGCCGATGCTGAAAAAGGCAGGTTCGCCGCACGTGGGCAGGGCGGTTCGGAAGGCCACGTGTGAACTGCGTCACAGGCCTTGCGCCGTGTAGGAATTTGCCTGACAAAGGCGCTGGAAGAAGCGGGACTGAAGCCACCGAACTGGGCTGATGTCTGGGTGCAATTCAAATCTCTACAGTCCACTTCATCGATTCCCGCCCCCAACAACCGCAGAGCAAACCATCATGAAATCCGAACAGATCCTTGCCGAAATCCGCGAAGCCAACCTGTCGTACCTGATGCTGGCGCAGAGCCTGATCCGCACCGACCGCGACCAGGCGTTGTTCCGCCTGGGTGTGAGCGAAGACACCGCTGCGCTGATCGGCACGCTGACGCCGGCACAGATGATGAAAATCGCCGGTGGCAACACGCTGCTGTGCCGCTTTCGGATGGACGACGACATGGTCTGGAATCTGCTCACGAGCCACGGCAAGGGCGCCGCCAACGACGGCATGAGCCGCCTGCATGCGTCCATCCTGCTGGCGGGCCGCCACCAGGAAGCCGCTTGACGCCCCACCCCCACTCCCCCAGCGGCTTCGCCGCGATGACTTGACCCGACAACGTCAACATCCACCGACACAGGACGGAGATACACCATGGCCCGCTGCAAAAGCATCCTCACCGAAGCCCGCCAGATCGAGCGCGCTGTCATCCTCATCAACCTCGGTGCGCGCCTGCAGGTGCTGGAAAGCGAAACCGACCTCAGTTACGAGCGCCTGCTGCGCCTGTACAAGGAAGTGGCGGGCAAGAGCCCGAGCAAGGGCCAGTTGCCGTTTTCCACCGACTGGTTCATGACCTGGCAACCCAACATCCACGCCAGCCTGTTTCTGAACACGCATGAATACCTGAACAAGGTGTCGGCGATGGACGAGATCGACACCGTCATCAAAGCCTATCAGCTCTACCTGGAGCAGATGAAGTCCGAAGGCCTGGAGCCGCTGCTCAGCGTGACGCGCGCCTGGCGCCTGGTGAAGTTTGTTGACAACGGCATGCTCACGATGACGGCCTGCAGCAAGTGCGGCGGTCACTTCGTCAGCCCCCCGCACGAGATTGCGCGCCACTACGTCTGCGGCCTGTGCAACCCGCCGGCACGCGCGGGCAAGGGCAAGCTGGCGGGGTCTTTGCAGCTTGGCCGTGCGACGCCCGCTGCGGCGCCAGCGCACTGAAGGCGCGTCGGCAGCGGCAAGCAGCGGCAAGCAGCGGCAAGCAAGCGGCCGGAAGTCACAGCACGCGATTAAGCTCACCCGCGCCGCAGCCGAAAACGCTGTTGAGAGTTTGATGTTTGTCTCCTCCTGGCACAGTTCACTGTGCTTTCAGCGGGTCCTTCGGGGCCCGCTTTTTTTTCTCCGTTCTCGGGCGGGGTTCAGTCCGGGGCCTGCGTTGCCGATATCTGGCCAGACCGCCGGCTGTGCTGGCGAAGCCGGACCATTGCACTGCCATTCGCGCCACCTTGAAGCTCGTCGCTTTCTCCCCGCAAACCCTGCGCCTGAACAAGCCGCTGCCTTTCAGCGTGTACGGCGCGGACGGGCAGGTGCTGCTGAGTGCTGGCGTGAGCATCGATTCGCCCGCCAGCCTGGAAGGCTTGAGCAAACAGGCGCTGTTTGCGGACGAGACCGAGTCCGCCGATTGGAACCGCCGCCTGGCCGCTGCAGTGGATCAGAGGACTCGCCAGGGCGCTGCGTTGAAGGGCGGGGTGGCCACACGCCCCGAAGGCGCGGCGCTGACGCTGGCCGGGCAGTGGCTCGACCTCGTGATGCAACTCGACGCGCTGCTGTGCGACGTGCGCCCCGGTGGTGACTGGCGCAGCCGCCTGTTTTCGGTCCACGTGCGGGCGCGACAGTTGGCGCAGACGCGGCTTGACGCTTCGCTCTACCACCTCGTTTACCAGGCCGGTCATTCGACGCAGAACTACAGCTGCCATCACGCCCTGCTGACCCTGTTGATCTGCGAGCAGGCGGCGCCGCTGCTGGACTGGAGCCGCGCCTGGACCGACAGCCTCGGCCGTGCCGCGCTGTGCATGAACGTGGCCATGCTGCATCTGCAAGACCAGCTCGCCACTTCACGGACCGCACCGACGCCGCAGATGCGCACCGAGATCGACGCCCATGCCAGCGCGGGCGCGCACCAACTGGCACAAGCCGGCCTGGGCGACCCCCTGGCCTGCACGGTCGTGGCGCTGCACCACGACGCGTCATTGGCCGACACGCCGCTGGCTGACCTGGAGCCCGAGCGCCAACTCGCAAGGCTGCTGCGGCGTGTGGACATCTTTGTGGCCAAGATCAGCCGCCGCGCGGCGCGTGCGCCGATGTCACCCGTGCAGGCCGCCCGCGAGGCCTGCCTCGGCGCCAGCGGCCTACCCGACGAAATTGGTGGCGCCCTGCTCAAGGCCGTCGGGCTTTATCCGCCCGGCAGCTTTGTCGAACTCGCGAGTGGCGAAATCGGCATCGTGGTGGCCCGCGGCCAACGCGTCAACCTGCCCTTTGTGGCGTCGCTGGTGTCTGCCGGCGGCAAAGCGCTGGGCGAGCCCACGCTGCGCGACACCATCGACAGCCGCTACGCCGTGCGCGGCGCCGTCGCATCGCACCTGGTGAAGGTACGCCCGCCGCACGAACGGCTGGCAACGCTGCGCTGACAGGCTTCAAACACTTCTCCAGCGGGTGCAAGGCCCGTCTTTTCGCGGGCTGACCCGGTGCGGCGCGGCCGACACTAAGAGCTTCACGACGAACCCGCGATGACCACAACCAAATCAGTTCGACCGTTTGTTTTGCCGTGGCCCTGGCCGTTGCCGGCGTTGTGCGCCTGGGCGCTGGCCTGGCTGGCCTGGGCGCTGTGGCTCTGGGTCGGCGCGACACCGGCCTGGGCGCTGGCTGCTGGCGCGGGCGTGGGCGCGCTGCTGGCGCTGCGCTGCCGTGGACGCTGGCGCTGCGGCATCGCTGCGGCGGGTTTCCCGCTGTCGGCATGGGCACTGGGCGGCTTCCCCGCGTGGCCGGCCTGGGCCTGGCTGGCTTTGTTGCTGCCACTGCTGCTGGCCTACCCCTTGCGCGCCTGGCGCGACGCGCCGTTCTTCCCCACGCCGGCCGGCGCGCTGGAAGGACTGGACGCCGTGGTCGGCAACCCGGGCCGCGTGCTGGATGCGGGCTGCGGCCGGGGGCACGGCTTGCGCGCGCTGCACCGGCTGTGGCCGCAGGCGCGCGTGCAGGGCGTGGAGTGGAGCCCCTTGCTGGCCGCGCTGGCCCGCCGGGCCTGCCCCTGGGCGCGCGTGCAACACGGCGACATGTGGCAGCAGTCCTGGGCCGGGCAGGACCTGGTGTATGTCTTTCAGCGGCCCGAAAGCATGGCCCGCGTGTGGGCCAAGGCCGCTGCTGAATTGGCGCCAGGCGCCTGGCTCGTGAGCCTGGAATTCGCGGTGCCCGGCGTGCTGCCGCAGGCCCTGGTGCAGCGGCCGGGGCAGCGAGCGCTGTGGGTTTACCGGGCGCCGCGTTCGGCGTCGCATTCAGCCCCGCACTCAACCGGCACGGCCAGCGGCCGATAACCCTCGCATGCCCCGTGGGCGCGCGCTGCTGGCGTGTACCGGCGGGCCAGCGCACACGCAACCCTGGCGGGAATTCAGGTCATGTTTGTCATCATCGGTTGGGGCTTGGCAATGGTCTGCATCTTCGGCGTGTACATCGCGCACGGGGGCAACATCGGCGTCATCCTGCGCGCGCTGCCCTTCGAGATGATCACCATCTGCGGCGCTGCGGGGGGCGCCTTCCTGGCCAACAACCAGATGAAGGTCATCAAGTCCACGATGTCGGGTCTGGGCCGCTGCTTCAAGGGCAGCAAGTTCAGCAAGGCGCGCTACATGGAACTGCTGGCGCTGCTGTTCGACATCCTGCAAAAGGCGCGCAAGGAAGGCCTGATGTCGATCGAGAAAGACGTCGAAGACCCGCACAGCAGCCCGCTGTTCCAGAAGTACCCGACAGTCGGCAACGACCACCACGTCACCGAGTTCATCACGGACTACCTGCGCATGATGGTGTCGGGCAACCTGAACGCGCACGAGATCGAAAGCCTGATGGACAACGAGATCGACACCCATCACGCCGAAGAGCACGCCGCCGTGGCGGCGATTGCGCGCCTGGCCGGCGGCCTGCCGGCCTTTGGCATCGTGGCTGCGGTGCTGGGCGTCGTCAACACCATGGGTTCGGTCGGCCAGCCGCCAGCGGTGCTGGGCGGCATGATCGGTTCGGCGCTGGTCGGCACCTTCCTGGGCATCTTGCTGGCGTATGGATTTGTAGAACCACTGGGTGGCCTGCTTGAGCAGAAGGTCGAGGATGCCGGCAAAGAACTGCAGTGCATCAAGACCACGCTGCTGGCCAGCATGCAGGGCTACGCGCCGCAAGTGGCGATCGAGTTCGGCCGCAAGGTTCTGTACTCAGGCGACCGGCCGTCGTTCACCGAGCTCGAAAGCCACGTAAAGGGCAAGAAGTGATGGCGCGCGACAGCGCCGCCGCCACCAAGCAGCCGCCGCGGAACCGGCTTCGCCGGGCCGCTGGGGGTGCTGGTGGGCTTGCAGGCCCACCAGCGCTCGCCAGCCACTCGCCAGCGCGCAGGCGCTGGCTCGGTGCGGGCTCGCCCCCCCTGGGGGGGAGCGCCGCAGGCGCTTACGGGGGGGTTCTCTAGATGGCAGGTGACGCCAAGAAGCTCCAGCCGATCATCATCAAGCGCGTCAAGAAGGGCGGCCATGCGGTGCATGGTGGCGCCTGGAAGATCGCCTATGCCGACTTCGTGACGGCGATGATGGCTTTCTTCCTGCTGATGTGGCTGCTGGGCTCCACCACAGAAGGCGACAAGAAGGGCATTGCCGACTACTTCAGCGCGCCGCTGAAACTGTCGCTG
>JANNGN010000438.1:0-7089 GCA_031403895.1 Rubrivivax sp.
TTCGATTGGTCACAGATTCCTCCAAGCGTGCCCCTTCCGGTCGTTTTGTCTGGTGGGTTGAATCCTGCCAACGTGACAGATGGGGTGCAACGCGTCCGGCCCTGGGCCGTTGATGTGAGCTCCGGCGTTGAAGTCAGCAAGGGCGTGAAGAGCGCCGAGCTGATGCGCCGGTTCTGCCAGGCAGTGCGAGACGCTGATGCGCGCGCTGCCGAGCCCCGAATCTGAAAGACACCCATGCTGAACTACAACCAACCCGATGCCAGCGGGCACTTCGGGCCAGTCAACGGAAGCTACTTTGGCGGCACCTTCGTCGCCGAGACCCTGATCCACGCACTGCATGAACTGGAAGCGGCCTACGCGCAGTACCGCGCCGACCCCGAATTCGTCGCCGAGTACAACCACGAGCTCAAGCACTTCGTCGGCCGGCCGAGCCCGATCTACCATGCCGCCCGCCTAAGCCGCGAAATGGGTGGCGCGCAGATCCACCTGAAACGCGAAGACCTGAACCACACCGGTGCGCACAAGATCAACAACACCATCGGCCAGGCGCTGCTGGCACGGCGCATGGGCAAAAAGCGCGTGATCGCCGAAACCGGCGCCGGCCAGCACGGCGTGGCCACCGCCACCATCTGCGCGCGCTACGGCATCGAGTGCGTGGTTTATATGGGCAGCGAAGACATCAAGCGCCAAAGCCCCAACGTCTATCGCATGAACCTGCTGGGCGCCACCGTGGTGCCGGTGGAAAGTGGCAGCAAGACGCTGAAGGACGCGCTGAACGAAGCGCTGCGCGACTGGGTCACGAACGTTGAAGACACCTTCTACATCATCGGCACCGTGGCCGGCCCGCACCCCTATCCAATGATGGTGCGCGACTTCCAGCGCGTCATCGGCGATGAATGCCTCTGGCAGATGCCCGAACAGGTCGCGTCCCTGGGCGGCCCTGCGGGCCGGCAGCCCGACGCGGTGATTGCCTGCGTCGGCGGCGGCAGCAACGCGATGGGTTTGTTCTACCCCTACATCCCGCATGAAGGCACGCGCCTGATCGGCGTGGAGGCAGCCGGGCAGGGCCTGGCCAGCGGCAAACATGCGGCGTCGCTGTCGGCGGGCTCACCCGGTGTGCTGCATGGCAACCGCACCTACTTGCTGCAGGACGCCAACGGCCAGATCACGGAAACGCATTCGATCAGCGCTGGCCTGGACTACCCCGGCGTGGGCCCGGAACACGCGTACCTGAAGGACATCGGCCGTGCCGAATACGTGGCCATCGAAGACGGCGAAGCGCTGGGTGCCTTCCACCGCCTTTGCCGCACCGAAGGCATCATCCCGGCGCTGGAATCGAGCCATGCCGTTGCCTATGCGATGAAGCTGGCGGCGACGATGCGGGCTGACCAGCACCTGCTTGTCAATCTCTCAGGCCGTGGCGACAAGGACATCGGCACGGTCGCCGACCTGAGCGGCGCCGAATTCTTCTGCCGGCCCTCCTGCCGTGGACAGAGCGTGAAAGGCGCTACTTTGGGTGGTGTGGCATGAGCCGCATCCAGGCCACGCTCGCCGCGTTGAAAGCGAACGGCCGCACCGCGCTAATTCCTTACGTCACGGCCGGTGACCCTTACGCCGACGCCACGCCCGACATCATGCAGGCGCTGGCCGACGGTGGCGCCGACATCATCGAACTCGGCGTGCCGTTTTCCGACCCGATGGCCGACGGGCCGGTGATCCAGAAAGCCAGCGAACGTGCGCTGGCACGCGGTATCGGAGCGACGCAGGTGCTGGAGATGGTGCGGGCCTTCCGCAGCCGCAACACAACGACACCCGTGGTGTTGATGGGCTATGCCAATCCAGTCGAACGTTATGACCAGGGCCACGGCGGTGGCAGCTTCATCCGCGACGCGGCGGCTGCGGGTGTCGATGGCCTGCTGGTGGTGGACTACCCGCCTGAAGAGTGCGAGGCCTTCGCCGCGCAGCTGAAGGCAGCGGAGATGGACCTCATCTTCCTGCTCGCGCCCACCAGCACCGAGCAGCGCATGAAGCAGGTCGGCCGCATCGCCAGCGGCTATGTCTATTACGTGTCGCTGAAAGGCGTGACGGGCGCCGGCCACCTCGACACCGCCGCAGTGGCCGCGATGGTGCCGCGCATCCGCCAGCACGTCAGCGTGCCGGTGGGCGTGGGCTTTGGCATCCGCGACGCGGCCACCGCGCGCACCGTTGCGCAGGTGGCCGACGCGGTGGTGATCGGATCAAAGCTGATCCAGATTCTGCAAATCCAGACGCGGCACAATGCCGCTCCCGCAGCGCAGGCTTTCATGGCTGAAATTCGCGCCGCACTCGACGCTTGAGGTGAATGCATGAGTTGGCTTGAGAAACTGCTGCCGCCCAAGATCCAGCCGACGGACCCGGCCGAGCGCCGCGCGGTGCCCGAAGGCCTGTGGATCAAGTGCCCGTCGTGCGAGACGGTGCTCTACAAGACCGACCTTGAGCAGAACCTCAACGTCTGCCCCAAGTGCGACCACCACCACCGCATCGGCGCGCGCGCGCGCCTTGACGCCTTCCTCGACCCCGAGGGCCGGTGGGAGATCGGGCAGGAAGTGATGCCCGTCGATGCCCTCAAGTTCAAGGACAGCAAGAAGTACCCGGCGCGCCTGAAAGCCGCGCTCGAAGCCACTGGCGAAACCGACGCGCTGGTGGTGGTGGGCGGTGCGGTGATGAGCGTGCCGCTGGTGGCGGCCTGCTTCGAATTCGACTTCATGGGCGGCAGCATGGGCAGCGTCGTCGGTGAACGCTTCGTGCGCGGCGTCGAAGCCGCGATCGAACAGAAAGTGCCCTTTGTCAGCTTCACCGCGACAGGCGGCGCGCGCATGCAGGAAGGCCTGCTCTCGCTGCTGCAGATGGCCAAGACCAACGCTGCCCTGACGCGCCTGGCGAAGGCCAGGCTGCCCTTCATCAGTGTGCTGACAGACCCCACGATGGGCGGTGTCTCGGCCAGCTTCGCCTTCCTGGGCGACGTGGTCATCGCCGAGCCCAAAGCGCTGATCGGATTCGCCGGCCCGCGCGTGATCGAGAACACCGTGCGCGAGAAACTGCCCGAAGGTTTCCAGCGCAGCGAATTCCTGCTTGGCACGGGCGCGCTGGACATGATCTGCGACCGCCGGCAACTGCGCGCCACCATCGCCCGGCAACTGGCGATGCTGCAGCGGCAAAGCGCCGACGCCGTGGCATAACGACTCCCACGCTTCCTGCGGTCGCTGCCCTCCGAGAGCGCTTTTGCTGCGCACCGGCGGAGCCGGATCCGCGCAGGTCCTTGATCTGCTTTTCTGCCCCCAATCCATGAAGACACTTGCCGACTGGCTTGCGCACTGCGCGGCCATGCACCCGAAGACGATGGACCTGTCGCTGGAGCGCACGGTGGAGGTGGCGCGCCGGCTGGGCATCCACTTCACGGTGCCGCTGATCACGGTGGCGGGCACCAACGGCAAGGGCTCCACCTGCGCCATGATCGACAGCATCGCGCGCCACGCCGGCTACCGTGTGGGGCTGTACCAGAAGCCCGAACTGGTTCACTTCACCGAGCGCTGCCGCGTCAATGGCGAGCCGGTGGCAGCGGACGAGCTGGTGCCGCATTTCGCGGCCGTGGAAACTGCGCGCCTGAACGGACAAGACAGCATCACGCTGACGCAATTTGAGTTCAGCACGCTGGCCATCGTGCGGCTGCTGACGATGGCCGATGTGGACCTGATCATTCTCGAAGTCGGTCTGGGCGGGCGCTTCGATTCGGTCAACGCCTTCGACACCGACTGCGCCGTCATCACCAGCATCGACCTCGACCACATGCAGTGGCTGGGCCCGGACCGCGAAAGCATCGGGCTGGAGAAGGCGCAGATCATGCGGCCCGGCAAGCCAGCGGTCATCAGCGACCCGATGCCGCCGAAAAGCGTGGTCGCGCATGGCGAGGCCATCGGTGCCGACCTGTGGCTGGTGGGCCGCGACTTCAACCATGCCGGCGACCGGCAGCAGTGGTCCTGGAGCGCTCAACATGGACACTTCAGCCGCCGTTACCACGGCATGTCGTACCCGGCGCTGCGCGGTGCCAACCAGCTGATCAACGCGTCGGGTGCGATCGCGGCGCTGATCGCGCTGAAGGACCGCCTGCCCATCACCGCGCAGTCGGTGCGCACGGGGCTGGCGCTGGTGGAATTGCCGGGCCGCTTCCAGATCGTGCCGGGCCAGCCGGCGCTAGTGCTGGACGTGGCGCACAACGCGCAGGCCGTGGCCGCGCTGGCGCTGAATCTGGACGCGATGGGCTTTTTCCCGCGCACCTTTGCCGTCTTCGGCGCCATGGCTGACAAGGACATCCCGTCGCTGCTGGCCAAGATGGCGCCGCTGGTGGACGTGTGGCACTGCACCGCGCTGCCCAGCCCGCGCGCCGCGTCGGCGGCGGCACTGGCGGACATGGTGCGCTCGGCGAGCGCGGGCCTGCCAGGGGCGAGTCGCATCATCCACACCCACGACAGCCCGGCCGAGGCCCTGCGCGCTGCGGCGGCTGCTGCGGACCCCACCGATAGAATCGTTGTCTTCGGCTCGTTCTACACCGTGGGTGGCGTGCTCAAGGACGGTTTGCCACGCTTGTCGGCGCCGCATGTCGCGGCTTCCAGCGGCGCCCACGCTCCCTAACAACCCGCCGACCGCCACCGCGCATGCGCCTGCCTTTTTTTCGCAGCAAGAACCCCGAGCAGCCACGCGCCAAGCCGCAGAAGAGTGGCCTGGGCGCAGACCTTGGCGCAGTGCACACCGCGCGCACGCGGGCGCGCCGGCGGCTCATCGGCGCGCTGGTGTTGCTGTTGGCGGGCGTGGTGGGCTTCCCGGTTCTGTTCGAGACCCAGCCGCGGCCTTTGCCGGTGGATACGCCGATCCTTGTGCCTGAGGGCACCGCGACGCGCAGCGCCCAAGCGCCCGCCCTGCGGCCCTTGCCTGCTGTGCCGCTGGACGCCGGCAACGAGACGGTGGCCGTAGCCTCGCCGGCTGCGGCGCCGCCAGCCAGCGCTGCAGCGTCCCTGCCGGCCCCGGCAGCGAAACCGTCAACAGTCCGGCCCCAGGCTGCGGCAAGCGTGGCGACGCCGCCCGTCCCGGCATCTGCACCCAGACCCGCACCCGTTCCGGCCGTGGCTGCTGCGCCCAAGCCCAAGCCCGAAGCGACCACGCCCGTCACGCCGCTAGCCGAATCTGCGGCCCCGGACAGTGGTCGCTTCGTGGTGCAAGTTGGCGCCTACAACGACCCCGAGCGCCTGCGCGCGGCGCGCCAGAAAGTGGAAAAACTGGGCTACAAGACCTACACGCAGGAGGTGGATTCGCCCACCGGCAAGCGCACCCGCGTGCGCGTGGGGCCTTTCGCCAGCCGCCAGGAGGCCGACGCGGTGGCCGCCAAGGTCAAGGCAAGCGGCATGCAGGCCAACATTCTGGCGCTGTGATCCCTGCACTGTCGTGGCTGGACTGGACGCTGCTGGCAGTGCTGCTGCTGTCGGTGGTCGTCGGCCTGGTGCGTGGCTTTGTTTTCGAGTGTCTGTCGCTGGCGGGTTGGGTGGCGGCCTGGTTCGCGGCGCAATGGGGTGCGCCCGTGCTGGTGCCCTATTTGCCTCAGCTATCGATTGGCAACGCAGGGTCGGCGCTGAAGCAGGGGCTTGCATTTGTGCTGGTTTTTGTGGCCGCATTGATCGTCTGGAGCCTGCTGGCGCGGCTCATCCGCATGCTCATCCACGCCACGCCGCTGTCGCTGCCCGACCGTCTGCTGGGTGCCGTCTTCGGCTTCTTGCGCGGTGGCGTATTGCTGCTGGTGGTGGCAACCGTCGTGGCGCTCACCCCGGCCTCAAGGCTGGCGCACGTCGCGCGGCGTCCAGTGGCTGAACGTGGCGCTGGCCAGCCTGAAGCCCCTACTGCACTTTTTGCCTGATTCAGCGGCACGCCTGTCGCGCCGTTGAAGCGGGTTCCACCAGGAAGCGAAATCCCATGTGCGGCATCGTCGGCGCGATTTCCACCACGCCCGTCAACCAGTTGATCTACGACGCGCTGCTGCTGCTGCAGCACCGCGGCCAGGACGCGGCCGGCATCGTCACCATGCAGGGCACCAAGTGCTTCATGCACAAGGCGCGCGGCATGGTGCGCGACGTGTTTCGCACGCGCAACATGCGCAGCCTGCCCGGGCAGGTGGGGCTGGGCCAGGTGCGCTACCCGACGGCAGGCAATGCCTACAGCGAAGAAGAGGCGCAGCCCTTCTATGTCAATGCGCCCTACGGCATCGTGCTCGTGCATAACGGCAACCTGACGAATGCGCTGGCGCTGAAGGAAGAGCTGTTCGACATCGACCGCCGCCACATCAACACCGAGAGCGATACCGAGGTGCTGATCAACGTGCTGGCACACGAACTGGAAATGGTGGCGCGTGACTTGCCGCTGACGCCCGAACACGTGTTCAAGGCCGTCGGCGCGGTGCATCGGCGCATCAAGGGGTCCTACGCCGTGATCGCGCTCATCGCCGGCCACGGGCTGCTGGCCTTCCGCGACCCCTACGGCATCCGGCCGCTGTGTTTTGGCGAAGGCGCGTCCGGCGCTGGCGGGCGCGAATTCATGGTCGCCAGCGAGTCGGTGGCGCTGGAAGGCACGGGCCACCGCCTGGCGCGCGACGTGGCGCCGGGCGAAGCCATCTACATCGACCTGCAGGGCCACGTACACACGCGCCAGTGCGCCGAATCGCCCACGCTCAACCCCTGCATGTTCGAGTACGTCTATCTGGCGCGGCCCGACTCGGTGATGGACGGCGTGTCGGTGTATCACGCAAGGCTGAACCTGGGTGAGACGCTGGCGCAGCGTGTGATCTCGACGCTGCCGCCGTCGGAGATCGACGTCGTGATTCCGATTCCCGAATCGAGCCGACCGAGTGCGATGCAACTGGCGCACCGGCTGGGCAAACCGTACCGCGAAGGCTTCGTCAAGAACCGCTACGTCGGCCGCACCTTCATCATGCCGGGGCAGGGTGTGCGCAAGAAAAGCGTGCGCCAGAAACTGAATGCCATCGGCATGGAATTCAAGGGCCGCAACGTG
>JANNGN010000439.1:0-9737 GCA_031403895.1 Rubrivivax sp.
TGCGGCCGAATTCCAGGCCCAGCATCGACGGCGGCACGTACATCGAACCCGTCATCACCATGTGCAGCGCGGCGTGCAGTTCACCGTGGCTGGACTTCTTGGGCACGAAGCCCATGGCACCGCTGTCGATGGCGCGGATGACGTCGCTGGCGCGGTCGGACGCCGACACCACCACCACCGGCACCGCCGGGTAGGCAGCGCGGAATTCGACCAGCACGTCAAAGCCGTCGGCGTCGCCCAGGGCCAGGTCGAGCAGCACGAGGTCGAAGTCGGAATCGCGCAGCAGCGTGGCGCGCGCCGCAGCGGCGCTGTCCACACCCACCACCGTGGTGTCGCTGCCAATGCTTTGGATCACCGCCTGCAGCGCAGACAGGACCAGCGGATGGTCGTCAACCAGCAGCACTTTCATGGGCACTTTGCTCCTTCCGGGGGTGGACGACCTCAAAGATAACGCCGCGACACTGTCTCTGCCACGCACGCCGGCTTGGCAGAACCTTCGAGTTCAATCGTGGCTTCGACTGTCAGTTGCGCGCCGCCTTCCAGCGGTTCGAAGCGCAGCAGCTTGAAGCACCCGCGCACGCGGCTGCCCACGCGCACCGGGCTGACGAAGCGCACGCGGTTGAGGCCGTAGTTGACGCCCATGCGCACGTCGTCGATCGCAAAGGCGCCCGCGAACAGCAGCGGCAGCAGGCTCAGCGTCAGGAAGCCGTGGGCGATGGGCGCGCCGAATGGGCCGGCCGCCGAGCGCGCGGGGTCGATGTGGATCCACTGGTGGTCGCCCGTGGCCTCGGCGAACAGGTTGATGCGCGCCTGGTCGATCAGCAGCCAGTCGCTGCTGCCGATGTCGTGGCCGGCCAGTGCGGTCAGGTCGGCAAGGTGGGGGTAATGGGTGATGCGGTGAGTCATGCGCTGCGCCTTGAAGACTTCATCCTTTGATCCAGTCCTGCAGCGCCGCCCATTGCTCCAGGTCACGTTCGACGCGGCTTGGCGCCACGTCCCACAGCGTCAGGCCATGGGCGGCCAGTTGCACGTAGTTCTGCGTCTCGCGCAGCCACGCCACCACGGGCACCGGCAATGTCGCCAGGTAGGCATGCAGATGTTCGTTGGCGCGCGTGTGCTCGCGCACGCGCATGCCCACCAGGCCGAGCTTGATCTCGGCGCCGCGCCGGTGCTGGCGCAGTGCCTGCACGAAGGCATGCGTGGCCTGGATGTCGAACAGGCTGGGCTGCAGCGGAATCAGCAGCCGGTCGGCGATCTTCATCACTGCATCAAGCCCTTTGCCATGCAGGCCGGCGGGGGTGTCGATGACGACGTGCGAGGTGCCCTTGGGCGGGCGCAGCAACTCGCCTTCGGCCACGTCCCAGCCGCGGATGGCCGGCAGGTGCGCGGGCCGCAGCAGCAGCCACTGGCGCGTGGACTGCTGGCGATCCACATCGCCCAGCATCACCGTGTGCCCGGCAGCGGCCAGGCAGCCGGCGATGTTGGTTGACAGCGTGCTTTTGCCGACGCCGCCCTTCGGGTTGGCGACCACGATCACTGGCATGGCGGGTTCCTCTCCCTTGGCTGGCGGCTGAGCTTTGTCAGCGAATTTGTCAGCGAATTTGTCGGGTATGGTAGCGGCGCACGGTCAGTGGCCCCAAGCGGGCAAACCCAAAGCCAGCCGGCGGCCGCCCTCGAAACGCCCTAGTCTTTCGCCCCGCATGGCAGAAATCCTCGTCATCGCCGCCCACCCGCAGCTCGAGCATTCGCGCGCCACGCGCAGCTTGATGGACGCCGCCGCGCGGCTGGACCCGGCCCGCGTGATCGTGCGCGATCTCTACGCGCTGTACCCCGACTACTGCATCGACGTGGCCTCCGAACAGGCGCTGCTGCGCAAGGCGCAACTGCTGGTGTGGCTGCACCCGGTGTACTGGTACGCCATGCCGCCGCTGTTGAAGCTGTGGCTGGACGAAGTGTTCGCCTTCGGCTGGGCTTATGGCCCGGGCGGCCACGCGCTGAAGGGCAAGGACCTGTGGCTGGTGGCCTCTACCGGCGGGCCGCAGGAGAGCTACCGGCCTGACGGCTACAACCGCTACTTCTTCGACGCCTTCCTGCACCCCTGCGAGCAGACTGCGGCGCTGTGCGGCATGCGCTGGCTGCCACCGCTGCTGCTGCACGGCGCGCACCGCATCGACAAGGACGCGCTCGCCGCGCAGGCCACGCTGTTCGCCCAAAGGCTGGCGAGCTGGCCCGACTGGCCTGAGATCGCCGAGATGGACCCGGCGCCGCTGTGCGACGTGCCGGCGGATGCGAGGCCCGCCGTCGAAGACAGCGCCTGAGCCATGGAACACAACACCGTCTGGCTGCAGAGCAGCCTGGTCTATCTGACAGCTGCGGTGCTGGCCGTGCCGCTGGCGCGCCTCTTGGGCCTGGGTTCGATCATCGGCTACCTGGCCGCCGGCATCGCCATCGGTCCCTGGGGGCTGAAGCTGGTGACCGACCCGCAGGCGATGCTGGAATTTGCGGAATTCGGCGTCGTGCTGATGCTCTTCCTGGTCGGGCTTGAACTGGAGCCGCGCCGCCTGTGGTCGCTGCGGCGGCCCATCTTCGGCTGGGGCAGCGTGCAGCTCTTCGGCTCGGCCGCGCTCATCGCCGGTCTGGCGCTGGCGCTGGGGGTGGACTGGCGGCTGGCGCTGGTGGCCGGCCTGGGCCTGGGCATGAGTTCGACGGCGATCGGTCTTGGCGCGCTGCGCGAACGCAACCTGATGGCCACCAGCGCGGGCCAAAGCGTGCTGAGCGTGGCGCTGCTGCAGGACATCGCAGCCATTCCGATCCTGGCCATCCTGCCCTTGCTCGCCGCCCAGGGCGCAGGCGGCGCGGCCGACGCCGGCAGCGGCTGGCTCGGTGCGGCCAAGGCGCTGGGCGTGATTGCGCTCATCATCTTTGGCGGCCGTTTGCTGCTGCGCCCAGCCCTGCGCTGGATCGCGCGCAGCGACACGCCCGAGATCTTCACCGCCGCCGCGCTGCTGCTGGTGGTGGCCACCGCGGCGCTGATGCAGAGCGTGGGCCTGAGCATGGCGCTGGGCGCCTTCCTGGCCGGCGTGCTGCTGGCCGAAAGCGAATACCGGCGCGAGCTGGAAACCGACATCGAACCCTTCAAGGGCCTGCTGCTGGGCCTGTTCTTCATCGCCGTCGGCATGAGCATCGACTTTGCCGTCGTGCTGGCCAGCCCGGGCCTGGTGGCGGCCGTGGTGTTCGCGTTCCTGCTCATCAAGACTTTCGTGCTGACGGCGATGGCGCGTGCGATGCCGGTGCCGCTGGCCGAAGCACCGGTGTTCGTGCTGCTGCTGGCGCAGGGCGGCGAGTTTGGCTTCGTGGTCTTCCAGACCGCGCTCGGCGCCGGCGTCATCAGCGCACAGACCTCGTCGCTGCTGGTGGCGTCGGTGGCGATCTCGATGCTGCTGACACCGCTCTTGCTGGTGCTGAATGACCGCCTGCTGGCGCCACGCCTGGCGGCACGCGCACAGCGCGTGCAACTGGACGAGATCAGCGACGAGCAGCAGGCGCCGATCATCATTTGCGGCTTCGGCCGCTACGGCCAGATCGTCGGCCGCCTGATCAACGCCAGCGGCCTGGCGGCCACCGTGCTGGACCACGACTCCGAGGCCGTCGCCGGCATTCGCCGCTTCGGCTGGCCCGCCTTCTACGGCGACGCGACGCGCCTGGACCTGCTGCGCGTGGCGGGTGCGGCGCAGGCGCGCGTGATCGTGGTCGCGGTGGACGATGTCGAACAGAGCCTGAAGGTCGTTGACCTGGTGCAGGCGCACTTCAAGCAGGCCACGCTGGTCGTGCGCGCGCGCAACACCACGCACTGGTACGGCCTGCATGCGCGCGGCGTGCAGCACATCGACCGCGAGACGCTCGACTCGGCACTGATGAGCGGCCGCAGCGTGCTCGAACTGATGGGCTGGCAACCCCACGCGGCGCGCAACCAGGCGCTGCGCTTCCGCCAGCACAACATCGAGTTGCTGCATCAGTTGGCGCCGCACCAAGGCGACGAGAACAAGCTCATCTCGGTGGCGCAACAGGGCCGTCAAGAGCTGGAGGAACTGTGGTCGCGTGAACGGCAACAGCGCCGCGAACAGCGCAGCCGGCGCGGTGACGGCTTCACCACTGAACCCATGCCGGACAGCGACTGAGCGCCACGGCGCGCGACCGGGCGCGACCCAGGCCTGGGCTATTTCAGCCCGTCCCACAAGAGCTTGGCGCCGGTGAGGAACATGCCGACGTAAGCCAACCGGTAGAACCACGCGCTGCTGACCCGGCGCACCAGCCAGACACCGGCCCACACACCCAGCGGCGCCAGCGGCAGCAGCAGCAGCGATGTCGCCAGGTTGCGCCAGTCCAGCAGCCCGAGTGCCGCATAGGGCACCACCTTGACCGCGTTGAGCACGGCGAAATAGACCGCCAGCGTTGCGCTCAGCACGCGCGGCGCCAGCTTCATCGGCAAGAGGTAGGCAATGATCGGCGGCCCGCCTGCATGCGCGACGAAACTGGTGAACCCCGAGACCGTGGCGGCAGCCCGTCCCACCCAGGCCGGTGCCGGTGCTGCGCCGTCGTGCGGCGCGAGAAAGAGGCGCTGCGCCAGGAAACCCAGCGTCAGTGCGCCCAGCAGCCCCGCCACCGCCTTGGCCGACAGCAAGCCAAAGAGAAGCGTGCCCAGCGCCACGCCCAGCACGCCCCACGGCAGCAGGCGGCGCACCAACGCGCGGTCGCGGTCGCGCCAGAGCTGCTGCAGCCCGGTGGCGTCCATCGCCAGCAGCAGCGGCAGCATGATCGCTGCAGCCTGCGGTGCAGGCACCGTCAGCGCGATCATTGGCGTCGCGAGCGAGCCGAAGCCGGTGGCAAAGCCGCTCTTGGACAGGCCCGTCAACAGCACCGCCGGCACGGCCACGGCGTAGAACCAGGGGTCGAGGATGAAGGGCAGCGAAACTGGCAGCAAATCAAGCAAATTGGCAAGCCTGCTCGAACGCCAGACGCGGGCTGCGCGCGAGCACCTTGGCCGGGTTGCCGTGGCCCAGCGTGCAGATGAAGTTGGTCTTCACCGGCGTGCCGGCCCAGAAGGCGGCGTCAACCTTGGCGGCATCAAAGCCGCTCATCGGCCCGCAGCCCAGGCCCAGCGCGCGCGCCGCCATGATCAGGTAGGCGCCTTGCAGGCTGGAATTGCGAAAGGCGGTGTCGGCAATCATCTGCGGCTTGCCGGTGAACCACGGCCTTGCGTCGGTGTGCGGAAAGAGCTGCGGCAGCTTGTCGAAAAACTCCATGTCCATGCCGATGATGGCCGTGACTGGCGCCTCACGCACTTTCGGCTGGTTGCCCGCCGACACGCACTCGGCCAGCCTTGCCTTGGCGTCGGCACTGCGCACGAAGATGAAACGCGCCGGGCTGCAATTGGCCGATGTCGGGCCCCACTTCAGCAACTCGTACAGCGCCTGCAACTGGGTGTCGGGCACGGCGCTGTCGAGGTAGCCGTTTTGCGTGCGGGCTTCGGTGAAGAGTTGTTCGGTCGTGAGGTTCATTGCGTGGGTCGCCAGTTGCAGTTGCAAGGGAAGCGACAATTCTCCGATGTTCCAGCCATCCCAGTCCGACGTGCGCCGATTCTTCTGCGCCACCTACGCGCAGCAGCGCAGCGCTCACTTGCAACAGCAAGCACTGGAACCCATGCAGATGCTGGCCGCGCGATGGGTTGACGAACACCCGGAATACCACGCCGAGCTGGCGGACGAGGCCGCTGCGCTGGCCGCCATCTACACGGTGGAAGAAGGCCGCACCAACCCCTTCCTGCACCTGAGCATGCACCTGAGCATCCAGGAGCAGATGGCAATCGACCAGCCCACCGGCATCCGCCAGGCCGTTGACCTGCTGGCCGCAAAGCGCAATTCGATGCACGAGGCGCACCACGAGGTGATGGAATGCCTGGGCGAGATGATCTGGGCCAGCCAGCGCAGCGGGCTGCCGCCCGACGGGCTGGCCTACCTGGAAGCGGTGCGTCAGCGCGCGACGCGCTGACTCAGGCCTCAAGCGCCGCGCTGAGCCGGTCCACGCGCGACGCGCCGGACCGGTTCACCTGCGACGCGCTGGACCGCTACTGCTTGCTGCCCAGCCCCATCTGCCGCGCCACGTCGGTATAGACCTTGGCGCGCTCTTTCATGAAGCCGTCCATCTTGTCCACGCCCACGTTGATGAGCTCGAAGCCGCTCTTGAAGGCCAGCTCTTTCATCTCGGGGTCGGCATTGAGCACGGCCCACAGGTCCGACAGGCGCTTCTTCACATCGGGCGGCGTGCTTTTGGGCACGCCAATGCCGCGGTAGGCACCGTCCACCCAGTCCACGCCCAGTTCCTTGAAGGTGGGCACGTCGGGCATCAAGGGGTGACGCTGGTCCATCGCCACGGCCAGTGCGCGCACCTTGGTCTTGTTGTTGATGGCGAAGGCGGTGTAGCTCATGCCGGCATCGACGTGGCCGCCCAGCACCGCCATCGTCATGTCGCCCGTGCCCTTGAAGGGCACGTAGGTGGTCTTGACGCCGAAGGACTGGTTCAGCCTTTCGTGCGCCGCATGGTTGGCGGAGTTCAGACCCGAGCCGCCAAGGTTGAACTTTGAAGGCGCAGCCTTGGCCGCCTTGATGAAGTCGGCGAAGTTTTTGAACGGGCTGTTGTCAGGCACCACCAGTGCGTCGGGCGTGTAGTGGTACCAGAAGACGGGCGTTACGTCGTCGGTCTTGTATTGCACGTTGCCTTCGATCGGCTGCAGCACCAGGTGCGGCAGGTTCACGCCCATGATCTGACTGCCGTCGCCGGCCATGCTGTTCATCTGGCTCCACAGCAGCGCGCCACCACCGCCGGCCTTGTACTGGATGATGGTGTCGATGGCGGCGCACTTCTTCTTCAGCACCATCTGCTGGTGGCGCGCAGAAATGTCGGACTCACCACCGGGCGGAAAGGCCTGCCAGTAGTTGAGGTTCTTTTCGGGGCAGGGCTGGGCCAGCGCGGGTGCGTGTACGAGGGCCGCAGCGAACAGGCTCAAGCTCAGTCTCAAACTCAATCTCAGGATCTGTTTCATGGACTTGTCTCTCTGGTTTTAGGGCGGAAGGCGGCGCTCAGCGGATGGTGATCCACGGCACTTCCAGCCAGTTGTCGGCGCGGTGCACCACATCGACATTGTTGCGCGCCGCCCATGGCACCACCTGGCGGTGCAGCGGGATCAGATGCACCTGCGCCTTGTACTCGCGCAGCGCCGCCTTCACGAGTTCTTCGCGCTTCTTCGGGTCGGACTCCAGGTTTTGTGCGATGGCAGCGGCTTCGAACTTCTCATTGCGCACGCGGCCCCAGTTGTAAAAGCCAACGCCGCCTTCAGCCGGAAAGCGCATCACCGGCGTGAGCGTGGTCTCGGCGTCGGTGACCGAACCGCCCCAGCCCAGCAGGTACAGGCTGGTGTCGAGCTTTTCCATCTTCGGAAACCAGTTCGCGCGCGGCATTGCGTTGACCTTGATCTTCAGCTTCAACTGCGACCACATGGCGGCCAGCGCGAGGCAAATTTCTTCGTCGTTGACGTAGCGGTTGTTGGGGCAGTCGATGGTGACTTCAAAGCCGTCGGCATAGCCCGCTTCGGCCATCAGCGCGCGCGCACGCGGCAGGTCGAAGGGCAGCCGCACTTCTAGCTGCGCGTCGCTGTAGCCGCCCAGCGGGCTGGGGGTCAGCGCGCCGGTGGGCACGCTCTGGCCGTTCATCAGCTTGACCTTGATCGTCTCGATGTCCACCGCGTGGTACAGCGCCTGGCGCACGCGCAAGTCCTTGAAGGGGTTCTTGCCCTTCACGCTGCTGTACAGCAGTTCGTCGCGGTACTGGTCCATGCCGATGAAGATGATGCGGTTCTCGGGCCCGTCGATGATCTTCACGCCCGCCGTGTTGCGCAGCCGGGCGATGTCGCGCGGCGCGGGGTCGATGACAAAGTCGATCTCGCCCGAGACCAGCGCCGCCAGCCTTGTGGCGTCATTCGCGATCGGCGTGAAGACGATGTCCTGCACATTGCCGTCGAACCGACCCCACCAATCGGCAAAACGCTTGAAGGTGGTCTTGATGCCGGGCTGTCGCGTCACAAGCCGGTACGGCCCGGTGCCGTTGGCGTTGAAGCCGGCGAAGCTTTCCTCGCGGTTCTTGAAGTCCAGCGGCTTCGTCACCTTGTGCTGTTCGCACCAGGCCTTGCTCATGATGAAGACGGCGTCCAGGTTCTGCAGGAACACCGGGTTGACCTTGGCGAGGCGAAAGTCCACCGTCTCTTTGTCCACCGCCACAGGCGTGCCCAGGGCGTTGGCATAGACCGCAATGTTGGCAGTGGGCAGCTGCGCACGCTGCACCGAGAACACCACGTCGTCCACCGTCATCGTGCTGCCGTCGTGGAACTTCACGCCCGGGCGCAGCTTGAAGCGCCAGCTCAGCGGGCCGGTCTGCTGCCAGCTGGTGGCCAGTGCCGGGCCAATGACGAGCTGGCGGTCGCGCTTGACCAGCTTTTCATAGACCTGGCCGTTCATGGCGTTGGTCAGGCCCTCGTTCTGCGCGTGCGGGTCCATCGTGAGCGGGTCGCCCTGGCTGGCCCAGCGCAGGGTCTGCGCCTGTGCGGACGCGAAGGCGGTGGCCAGGGCCAAGGTCACTGCCGCACGGGCGATGCAGAACTTCATTGCCGCTCCTGGCCACAAGGTGGAGCGGCAGTGTAGTCAGGCGCCGGGCTTCAGGCACTCAGGGTTTGATGCGGCGCAGCGCGTCGGGGCCAGCCCAGAGTTCGTCAAGGTGGGCAAAGCGCAGGCTCTCGTCTTCCTCGCAGCCGGTGATACGGTCCTGCGTGCCCGGGCGCGACAGGTCCAGCAGCAGCGGCGCGACGTGCATCTGCGACTTAAGCGAGAAAAATACCTTGACCACCGGCGACACCAGGTTGCCGGCGTTTTGCTCCACCACCACGGCCAGCCTGCTTGAGGCCAGCCGCACCAGCGAACCGGTGGGATAGATGCCCAGGCTCTGCACGAACGCCGCAAAAAGCGCCGCGTCGAAGTGGCCTTTCCACGACGCCATGCGCGCAATCGACTGGGCCGGGTCCCAGCCCGCCTTGTAGGGCCGGTTGGAGGTGATGGCGTCATAGACATCGCAGATCGCACCCATGCGCGACAGCAGGCTGATGGCGTCGCCGGCCAGGCGCTGCGGATAGCCCGTGCCGTCCATGCGTTCGTGGTGCTGCAGCACAACGTCCATCGTCGATGCAAGCACGCCCTGTCCGCCCTGCAGCAGCGCATGGCCGCGCTCGGGGTGGGCGCGCACGATGTCGAATTCGGCGTCGCTGAGCTTGGCCGGTTTGTTCAGCAGTTCCAGCGGCACCATCGCCTTGCCGATGTCATGCATCAGCCCGGCCAGGCCGGCTTCGCGGCAACCGTCGTCGTCCATGCCGGTCTGGCGCGCCAGCGCCACCATCAGCGCACACACCGCCACCGAATGCATGTAGGTGTAGTCGTCGCGCGACTTCAGGCGCGCCAGGCTGACGAGAGCGCCCGGGTTGCGCTGCACCGAACCCGCGATCTCTTCCACCAGCGGCAGGCAGTTCTGCGCGTTCACGGTGTGGCCCATGCGGGCTTCACTGAACATGGCCGTTACGGCCTGGCGGCCGCGCTGGTAGATGGCGCCGGCCTCCTTGATCTCGGCCGCCAGTGGGCGGC
>JANNGN010000440.1:0-2202 GCA_031403895.1 Rubrivivax sp.
TGGTGGCGAAGCGGACCAGGCGCAGCGATACCTGTCGTTTCTCAACACTCTTTCGGAGGCAAAACAATGAATCTGATTCAACCCAACCTGCGGGCGCACAGCCTGCAGTTGATCGTGGCCGTGATGATCGTCGCGGGCCTCGCATTCGGCGTCATCGATCCGGCGTCCGCAATGATCGGCGGCATCATGCTCGATACGGTGCCGTCCGACCTAAAGGCGCTGCACGAAGCGACGGAAAAAGGCGCCACCGCTGCCGTGGTCGGTGCCCTGGTTGCCGTTGACGGCCACCTCGCGCCCGAATTCGGTGGCCACCAGCACGACGGTGCGGCCCCAGGTGCCCCCGGGTTGCAGGCCTTCGCGCAAGGCGTCCAGCGTGGCATCCAGCGTGCGCAAGTTGTTCGACGTTGCGCCATTGGGCGCGGCCTGGTTCGTGTGCGAGTCCCAGCCGCCCATCTCCAGCACCGCCACCTGCGAGCCGCGCTGCAGGAATTCAGCCGCCTTGCGCGCCAGCGCGATCGCTGCGCCACGGCCGCCACCACCGGTCCCGCCCGGCGGCATGCCCTGCACGTTGGCCGCCATGCCCGGCTCTTCACGCAGCCCGCGCGCGCGGGCGAGTGCTTGCGCCAGCGCGGGGTCGTCGCGGTAGAGCAGCGCCAGGCGCGCCACCAGGTCGGCACCCGGTTCGGGCAGCGTGGACGGGGCCCAGGTGTCAACCTCGGCCGGCCCGCGCAGCACCAGCGGCACGGCGGTTTCCAGCGCCACCGCCTTCAGCGCCAAAGCGGGGTTGCCGCCGGGGCCGGCGATCGCGCGCCCGAGCCAGCCGGTGGCCAGTTCGTGCGGTCGCGTGCCGCCACTTTCCAGCACCTGCTGGGCGTCGAAGTGCGACCGTTCGCGGTAGGGCAGGCCGACGGCGTGCAGCACGGCCAGTTCACCGCGGCCGTACATGGCGTGCAGCTGCGGCAGCAGCGGGTTGAGTGCGAAGGTGCCGTCCAGCCGCAGCGGTTCAGCGGCGAAGACGCCGAGCGCGCCGCGCGCCTCGGCGAAGGCCGGGTCGCCGATGGCGGGCACGGCGCTCAGGCCGTCCAAACCACCGCGCAAGATGATGAAGACAAATCGATTGGCGTTCGGGTTGGCGAACGGGTTCGAAGCTGCCGCGACGCTGAGCGTGGCCCAGGGCGCGAGGGCGGCGCCGGTTGCCGAACCCAGCGCGGCGCGCAGCAGATGGCGTCGTGTGTTCATGGTGTGTTCCTCGTTCAGCGGCGCTGGAATTCAGGCGACATCAACAGCAGCGCCACGGCTTGCGGCCCGTCGGCGGCGCGTTCGATCTGGCGTGCGGTGCTCATCTGCAGCAAGGGGCCGAGGCTTGCCGCCGCCAGCGCGCGCGCATCAACTTGCCGACCCACGCGGTCGGCCACCCGCGTTGCCCATTCGACGCGTTTCCACACCGCATCGGGGCCCAGCCATTCTTCGGCGCGGTCGGGCCAGCCGGCGGGTGAGGGCGCTGCCTGCACACGCTGGCCGAGTTGGCTGATGGCGCCGTCGGGCTGGCGCGCAAAGGCCTGTTCACCGAGCTTGAGCACACGCACCGTGCTGAGCACGAATTCTTCCGGCGTCTTCAGTTTGGCCGGCTGCGGCGCCCAGGCTTCAGGCGCTTGCAGCAGCGTTCTGTACAGCGCCGGCAGGTCGCCGCCGGTGCTGCGGAAGTTCTCAGTCAGGCGTGCCACCAGCGCTGGCGGTGGATCGTCGGCGACGAAGTGGCGTGCCAGTTTGGTGGCGATGAAGTTGGCCGTGGAGGGGTGCAGCGCCAGGTCTTGCAGCACCGCGTCCAGCGCAGCCGGGCCTTCTGCATAACGTTTGTTCAGCACGGTCTTGGGGCCCGGCTGGTGCCACGCTGCCTCAAAGCGCACGGGGTCGCTGCCTGCCGGCGCGTCCGCCAGTTCGCGCAAGGGCACGCGCCAGCCGGTGAGCACGCGCGCGAACTCGCTCACGTCGGCCTGCGTGTAGCCGCCAAAGCCACCATATGCGGCACCGCCGCCGCTCACGCCAAGGGTGTGCAGTTCTAGCACCTCGCGCGCCAGGTTTTCGTTCAGGCCCGTCAGGCGTGGGCCGGGTTCGCCTTCGGCGCGCGGGCGGCGGGCCTGGCGGCGCACGACCAGTGAATCAGGCCCGGCGGAGTTGTCGTTGTCCAGGTAGCGCAGCATG
>JANNGN010000441.1:0-4447 GCA_031403895.1 Rubrivivax sp.
CGACTGTCGAGGCACTGGCCAGAATCAACGTGCCGTCGTCGGACACGATGCTGGCGTAGATGTGCAGGTTAGAGCGGTGCACCGCCAGGCGGGCCGTGCGCTGCAGCGCAATGCGCACCCGCGTCTGGCGGCTGCGGCGCAGGCGTTGTTCTTTCTTGGTCATGCTCATGGCAATGGCTCCTGAATTCGTCCTTACTTCTTCTTCGTCTCTTTGAGCACCACGCGCTCACCGACGTAGCGGATGCCTTTGCCTTTGTAGGGCTCGGGCGGACGGAAAGCACGCACTTCGGCGGCCAGCTGGCCTACGACCTGGCGGTCGGGGCCGGAGATCACGATCTCGGTCTGCGTCGGCGTGGCGACCTTGATGCCGGCCGGCATGTCCTTCACCACGGGGTGCGAATAACCGATCTGCAGGTTGAGCTTCTGTCCGGCAGCCTGGGCGCGAAAGCCCACGCCCATCAGCGCCAAGCGCTTTTCGAAGCCTTTGCTGACGCCACCCACCATATTGGCCACCAGGGCACGCATGGTGCCGCTCATGGCGTCAGCCGCCGTGGAGTCATTGGCCGGGGCGAAGCTGAGCGTGCCGGCTTCGTTCTTGATTCGCACCAGCGGGTTGAGCGCACGCACGAGCGTGCCGTTGCTGCCCTTGACGGTGATGTTGTCTGCCGTGATCGCCACGTCCACACCTTGCGGCACAGCGATGGGCATTTTTCCTACGCGGGACATATTCTGTGCTCCTATGCGACGTAGCAGAGGACTTCGCCACCGACACCGGTCTGGCGGGCCTTGCGGTCGGTCATCACACCCTTGGGCGTGGTGACGATCGCCACACCGAGGCCGTTCATGACCTGCGGAATGGCGTCGCGGCCCTTGTAGATGCGCAGGCCCGGACGGCTGACGCGCTCGATGCGCTCGATCACCGGGCGACCCGCGTAGTACTTAAGCGCCACTTCCAGTTCGGGCTTGCCTTCGTTTGGGCGAATGGCAAAACCGTCGATATAACCTTCGTCCTTGAGGACTTGGGCGATCGCGACCTTCAACTTCGACGACGGCATCGTGACAGCCGACTTCGCCACGCTCTGGGCGTTGCGAATGCGGGTCAGCATGTCGGCGATAGGATCACTCATGCTCATGGGATATCTCCTGATCTTCTCGCCGAATTACCAGCTGGCCTTGACCATGCCGGGAATGTCGCCCTTGAAGGCGAGCTCACGGATCTTGTTGCGACCCAAGCCGAACATGCGGAACGTGCCGCGGCCGCGCCCGGTGAGCGCGCAGCGGTTGCGCAGACGTGTCGGGTAGGCATTGCGGGGCAACTTCTGCAGCTCAAGACGGGCGGCGTAGCGCATTTCGTCGGTGAGTTTGGCGTCGTTGGCAGTCGCCTTCAGCTCGGCGTACTTTTTCGCGAACTTGGCAACCAGCTTCTCGCGCTTTTCTTCGCGCTGGATGATGGATGTTTTGGCCATGTGGTGGTTTCCTTGTGCCGTCAGTTCTTGAACGGGAACTTGAATGCGGTCAGCAACGCCCTGCACTCGTCGTCGTTCTTCGCGCTGGTGGTGATGCTGATGTTCATGCCGCGGATCACGTCAATCTTCTCGTACTCGATCTCGGGGAAGATCACCTGCTCTTTGACGCCGGTGTTGTAGTTTCCACGGCCGTCGAAGCTGCGGCCGCTGATGCCGCGAAAGTCGCGCACACGCGGCAGGGCCACGGTGACGAAGCGGTCAAGAAACTCATACATGCGCACGCCACGCAGCGTGACCATGGTGCCAATGGCCTGGTTTTCACGAATCTTGAAGCCGGCAATCGGCTTCTTGCTCATCGTGACCACGGGTTTCTGGCCGGCGATCTTGGTCAGGTCGCTAACGGCGTTGTCCATCACCTTCTTGTCCGACACCGCTTCGCTGACGCCCATGTTGAGCGTGATCTTCTGCAAGCGCGGCACCTGCATCACTGACGTGAAGCCAAATTTGGCCATCAGCTCGGGGACGATCTTCTCGCGGTAGTGCGTTTGCAGGCGCGCGGCCGGTACGGGGCCTGCTGCTGCGGTTTCTGCGGCCGTTGCGGCCTGGGCTGCTTTGCTCTTTGCCATGATGCTTAAGCCTTGATCTCTGCGCCGCTGGACTTGAAGACTCGCATCTTCTTGCCACCGTCCAGCAGCTTGACTGCCACGCGGTCAGCCTTGCCCGTGGCGGCGTTGTAGATCGCCAGGTTGGACTGGTGGATGGGCATGGTCTTGTCGATGACGCCGCCCGTTGTGCCCTTGAGCGGGTTCGGTTTGACGTGTTTCTTGACCATGTTGACGCCGTCAACGACAACATGGTCTTCATCCACGCGCAGCGACACCGTGCCGCGCTTGCCCTTGTCGCGGCCGGTGGTCACGATGACCTGGTCGCCTTTGCGAATTTTGTTCATGGTCGGATTCCTAACTATCGCAACTGCTGCAACTTCTGAGGCGGTGCTTTACAGCACGTCCTTCAAAGCACTTCGGGTGCCAGCGAAACGATTTTCATGAAACGCTCGGTGCGCAGTTCGCGCGTCACGGGCCCGAAGATGCGCGTGCCGATGGGCTCGAGCTTGGCGTTGAGCAACACGGCTGCGTTGCCATCGAACTTGATCAGCGAACCGTCTTGCCTGCGAACGCCCTTGGCGGTGCGCACGACAACGGCGCTGTAGACCTCGCCCTTCTTGACGCGGCCACGCGGTGCGGCTTCTTTGATGCTGACCTTGATGACGTCACCAATGCCGGCATAGCGGCGCCTGGAGCCGCCCAGCACCTTGATGCACATGACGGACTTGGCACCCGTGTTATCGGCCACGTCGAGCCGCGTTTGCATTTGAATCATTTTGTTCTCTCCCCAACTTGCCCGCCTCATGCTGCACGTTGTGCAGCCGACGCGGCCAGTCTTGGGCCCGTGTGTGGGAATGGTGCTTGGTGCTGCCGCAGCCCCTTTAGCGAACGCCAAATGGACTGTAGTAGCGAAGCCCTGAAGTATCGCAGCTTTCGCGATGCCGCGTCAATGGCGCCGCAAAGCTTTCTTCGTTTGTGCGATCAGGCCAACGTCTGCTGCACTTGCTTCAACAAGGTACCTGCGTCACTGACTTCGAACTTGCCAGGCGCTTCCACGTTGAGCGTCTTGACGACGCCGTCAACGACAAGCATCGAGTAGCGGGTGGACCGCAGCCCCATGCCGCGCGCCGCCAGGTCCAGCGTCAGGCCGGTGGCTTTGGCGAAGTCGGCGCTGCCGTCGGCCATCATGCGCAGCTTGCCGCCGGTCTTCTGCTCACGGCCCCAGGCGCCCATGACGAAAGCGTCGTTCACTGACACACACCAGATCTCATCGACGCCGGCAGCTCTGAACGCATCAGCCTGCTCCACGAAGCCCGGCATGTGTTTAGCCGAACAGGTGGGTGTGAACGCACCGGGCAGCGCGAAGATCGCGATCTTCTTGCCGGCGCTTGCCTTTTGCACGTCAAAACTGTTGGGGCCCAGCGAGCAGCCGTTGCCTTCGACTTCAATGAATTCCTGCAGGCTGCCTGCGGGCAGCGTGTCTCCGACTTTCAGCATGGTGATCTCTCCTGCACAGAGTTAAAAAAAACGACCGGAGCCGGATTCTCCAGCTTGCGGTCGTTCGGTGCGCTGACGGGGTGTTGGCCCTGCCTGACGACTTAGACGAGCTTGGCCTTTTCAAGCAGCTTCGTCACGGTCCAGGACTTGGTCTTGCTGATCGGGCGTCCTTCAGCGATTTCGACCAGGTCACCCATTTTGTATTCACCCTTTTCGTCGTGGGCGTGGTACTTGCTGGATTTGGCAACGATCTTGCCGTAGAGCTCGTGGGCGGTGCGGCGTTCGACCAGCACCGTGACGGTCTTTGAACGCTTGTCGCTGACGATGCGGCCGACCAGTGTGCGCGTGTTTTTCACAGGCGCAGCCGCAGGCGTGGCGGGCATAGCAGTGGCGGTGACTGTGGCGGTGGCGGTCTGTGCTTCGCTCATTTGGCGGCCTCTTGCTTGACTGGCTTGGCTGGCTTGACTTGCTGGCGCTGCTTCTCAGCAATGATCGTCTTCACGCGCGCCACATCGCGGCGGATGTTGCCCAGCTGCGTGTGGTTGGTGAGCTGCTGGGTTGCCTTCTGCATGCGCAGGCCGAAGTGGGCCTTGAGCAGGTCAGAGACTTCCTTTTGCAACACGTCGATGTCCTTGGTCCGCAATTCTGATGTTTTCATCTGTGTTCTCCGCCTTAGGTGCCAACCTGGCGCGCCACGAAAGTGCAGCGCAGGGGAAGCTTGGCTGAGGCCAGCAGGAAGGCTTCGCGTGCGAGTTGTTCGGGCACGCCGTTCAGTTCGTACAGCACCTTGCCTGGCTGGATCTCGGCCACGTAATACTCGGGGTTGCCCTTGCCGTTGCCCATGCGCACTTCAGCGGGTTTTTGCGAAATCGGCTTGTC
>JANNGN010000442.1:0-13925 GCA_031403895.1 Rubrivivax sp.
CGCAAAGCTGGCCTTGAAGCGCGGCTCCATGAAGCGCCGCACCGAAGCGGGCAACGGCGTGCCCCCGGCCAGGCTCGCCTGGATGCGCGCCGGCACGTCGCCGCCGCTGGCAGCCGCAGGCGTGGCGCTGCGCTGAATCACTGCGGCTGCGCTGGCTTGCGTGGCGATGGGCGCAGGGTCCGCGCGGCGCAACACGCCATTGCCGCTGCCGGTGCCGGTACCGCCAATGCGCGGCGATGCTGACCCGGCCCCGTGCATGTTGACCACCTGGTGCGCCACCGCGCTCGCCTCACGCTCGGCCGGATCGCTGGGCGACGACACACGCAGCGACGACAACTGCACGGCCGGCCCGCTGCCACTGCCACTGCCACTGCCACCCCGAAAGGCCGGCACCGGCAGCGCCTGGCTCTGGCGCTGCACGACGGGGCTTGCCAGCGTGGCCATGGGTTCAATTCAGATCGATGCCGACAGCGACGGGCAGCTCAGCCCCGCCTTGCGGTACTCGCGCTGCAATGCGTTCAGCAGCTCCGCATCGCCCAGCGCCGAGCCTTGTTGCAACGACAGCAATGTCGCGTGCAGCGCGGCGTTGCGGATCTGCCCGCCCGACAACGCGCAGCGCAGCGCCACTTCGTCGAGCCGCGTGTCGCTGACCGCGTTGTCTGCCACCAGGTGCGCCAGCCACAGGTCGAAGCGCGTGTCGGCGTCGGGCAGCGGGAACTCCAGCGTCACGTCCATGCGCCGCGCGAACGCGCTGTCGATGCGCTCGGGCGCGTTGGTGGTGACGATCAGGATGCCGGCGTAGGCCTCCAGGCGCTGCAGCAGGTAGTTGGTCTCCAGGTTGGCGTAGCGGTCGGTCGAACTCGACACGCCGGTGCGCCCGGCCATCAGCGCGTCGCCCTCGTCGATCAGCAACACGATGTCGAGCGACTCGGCGGCTTCGAACACACGTTCCAGATTGCGCTCGGTTTCGCCGATGTATTTGCTCACGGTGGCGGCCAGATCCACCCGATAAAGAGGGCGCCCGATCTCTGCGGCCAGGTGGCGCGCTGCCAGCGTCTTGCCGGTGCCGCTGGGGCCTTTGAACAGTGCCCGCACTCCCGCTGCGCTGCCATGGCCAAAGGCGGCTGGCAGGGCCGCGCCCAGCGCTTCGCGGTGACGGCAGCGGGCCCCGAGTGCCGCGAACTCCTCGCGCGCTTCGTCGGCCAACAGGAAGGCCTCGCCACGCAGCACCGGCGCCACGCGATGGGCGACGCCGTCGAGCGCGAAGCGGCCGCGCTCTTCCACCTCGGCCATCACCGCAGACAAGGGATCGACGCAACCCGGTGGCACGGCACGGGCCACGCGATGCAGGGTGCCGCGCGGCACCCGCAGGCCGACCAGATCGTCGGCCACCTCAGAACTGCCGAGCGCAAGGCACCAGTGGCGGCGCCGCTCCTGCGGCGAAGGCATGCCGAGTTCGAGCCAGCGGCACACGCGCCGGTCGGCCGCCAGGCCGCCGTAGCACGGCAGGCGCACCGCGAGCGCGCCGCGATAGCCCGGCAGCTCAGGCAGCGCGAGCCGCTCGCCCGGCGCCGGGTGCAGCGTCAGCAGCGGCATGGCACCCAGCAGCGTGGCCAGCGCGCCCATCGTGCCGAGCGGGTGGGCTTCTGCCTGCGTCGATGCAGGCTCGATCAGCCCCTGCCCGGTTGACCGCGCCAGCGCACCGGCCAGTGCGCGGCGTCCGCTGCCGGCAGCACCGCGCAAGGCCCAGCACAGCGCAGCGGGCGCCGCCGCCGCCCGCTGATGGGCAATTGCCTTCAGCAAGGGCTCGGGCAGGATCAACCCGGTCAGCAGCGGCAGTTCGTGCGGCGGCGTGAAGCGCCACTCGCCGGCTGCTGGCGGCAGGCCGTGCAGCACGTCCCACACGGCGGGCGGCACGCTCAGCAGACGCCAGCGGCCGAGCAACTCTTCGCGCAGGAAACCGGCCGCGAGCAAGGCGGCCAGCGTGGCGGCCGTGGTGGGCGTGGCAGGCGTGGTGGGCGTGGCGGTCGTTTCAGGCGCGTCGAAACAACGGCTCAGCAGCGCGCGGCTCGGGCGCCCGTCATGGCCGTCGTGGCCCAGCAGTTCATCGACCAGCGGCGCCAGCTGCGGGTCTTCATCGGCCAAGCCGCAGAGCAGGAAGCAGCTCAGGCCCTGCGCACTGAGGCCGAGCGGGTTGCTCCCGAGCGCACCGCTACCCAGCGCGCGGCGCAAGCGCTCCAGCGGCAGCGTCTCGCCGGCGTGGGCGGCGAACTGATCGAGGCGGTCATCAAGCTGCGTCAAGGCGTCGTGCAGCGTCAGGCCGTCGAGCCCGGATTGCGCGGCTTCGTCGATCGTGCTTTGCAACACCGGATGGCGCGCGAGCAGCTCGTGCAGCGAGCCGCTTGTCTGCATGGCGCGCTCGACCAGTGCCAGCACGCTGCGCAGCAGCCACAAGCGAAAGTGCGTGGCGGCGTTCATTCGAAGTGAAAACGCAGGTCGCGCCCGGCCGCCGGTATCCAGCCAGGGTCGCGGTCAAGCCCGGCCAGGCGCACCGAAAGCGGAAGTTGCTGCAGCTCGAAGGTCACGTCGATGCGGTCGGGGCCTGCTTGCACCCGGGCCGGCAGGCGCAGCAGCAGGCCTGCCAGACGGCGCGCGTCGCGCATGCCGAGCGCAAGGACGAGGCGTGCGCGCAGGCCGGGCAGCACGCGGCGCAGCGCCTCGGCGTCGCACGGCGCGGGGTCGGCCTCGGCCCCCTGGGTTGACTTGAGCCACGCCGCCAGCGGGTCGCGCGCAAAGCGGCGCCTACCGAAGGCCCGCCCGACCTCGTTCAAAAACCGCCACGGCGACATCGCCAGCCCGCGATGCAAAGGCTGCGTGAAGTCGCCATAGAGGCCCATTTGCAGCGCGGCGTTGAGCACGAAGAACAGGCCGCCGTGCTGGGTGTCGATGCGGGTGGGCATGTCGAGCGCAGCTTGCGCTGCGGCTGTTCTCGGCACAGCGACAGCAGGCTCGTCGGCTCGCGGCGCCGTCGCGGGGGATTCGTGTGCGAGCCCGTGGCGCGAAGTGCCATCGGGCTGAGCGCCCACAGCCTTCGCTTCAGCGGGGTCGCGCGTTCCGTCGGCTTGCGCTGGCACCAGAGCATCCGGGCCGCGAACGTCGGTCACAAGGTGCTCGGCCACTTCGACGGCAGCCGCTGATCGCACCGTCGTCAACCCCGAACGACTCGTTTCGATGGCAGCGATGGCAGCAACGCGCGGCTGCCGCGACGACACCTGATCGCTTGAACGATTGCCCGCTGCAGCCAATGGCGCCGACTCGCGTTGCGCCTCGTGTTCGAGGTATCGCTCGTCAACCGCGCACACCGGGTCGCGCACCAGGTTCAGGCACAAGCGGTGCAGCCGCTGCGCTGCCGACTGAACAGCTGGCACGCTGGCAGCGGCTTGCCCTTGCTGCACCAGCGCGGGTCGCAATCCCTCATGCAACCCGGCACTTGCAGCCACGCCACGCGGCATTGCATCCGCCTCGCTCGGGCCTAGCTCGACGAAACACTGCACCGCTGCCGATACCGGGTGGTGCCGCGCCAGGGCGGCAAGCAGGGCGCCGCGCGCCGGGGCATCCCAGTGCTCGAACCACGCCGCGCAAAGGCCCATGGCGCTCAGGCATTGCGCAGCACGCGGCACCGCCCGCGCCGAGGCGACCCAGTGCCGCATCGCAGCCGCGCGATCCGCGTCCCCGCGCAGCAGCGTGGGCCACCACCAGCGCGCGCTCAAGGGGCCGGCGAGTGCATCGCGCGCCATGCAGGCCAGCAACTCGGCCTCGTCGGCAAACCACACGGCCGACGTGGCAGCCATCGCGCCGTGCTCGCGCGCGGGCCGCAGCGCGCCGCTCAGCACCGCCCCCAGGGCGTCATGGCGGGTGGAACCGGCCGGGCCGGCCGCACCGGCCACTTGCGCCCAACTGGCGCGCAGTTCGCGCACCAGCACGATGGCGTTAGGGGGCAAGCCGTAGCGGGGGATGTCGCACGCAGCCAGCCAGCGTTCCAGCGTGCCGCGCAGGCCGGCGCGGCGGCCCAGGTGCGCAGGCAGGCGGGCGCGGCGGATGGCGTGTGTGTTCAGCTCCATCGCGCCGCCTGCGAGCCGGCCTTGCGCACAGCGTGCGCAAGGCCGCAATGTTCGGGGCGAGCACGCGCTCGCCCACACGTGGTGAGGATTCGAACCCCTGCCTTCTTCACTTCCGGTACCCGACTTTGACGGACGACCGTGGGAACCTGTTGCCCCCTCGGACGAGAACCACCAGCGCCAAGTCCCATTCGCTCGGTCAGCACTGCCAAGGAATCCACGTCAACCCTTTCATGATCGGCGGACCCGGGGGCCACGTCAAACCACAAAGCTGTTTCGCGCCGTTCACGGCGCGATGTTGTGCTCGGCCACCACCACCCCCGCTGCGATCAGCTCTGCGGGGCACTGCAACGCCTCGGCGGCCAATTCCGCCACGTTGAACGCGAACAGCCACACGCGGTCGGGCTGTTCGAGATTCAAACGTGGCCGCCTGACACTGTCGTCTTCTCTGGGCGCGAAGACGATGCCGGTGCGCGGCCCCTCGAAGTGGTTGTCGCGCACGATCACCTGCCGGCCATAGACGCCGATCAGGCTGACGCCGTCAACCTCGACTTCGGGCCGCTGGCGGTCTTCGGTGAGCACGCGGTTGGCCTGCACCAGCACGCTGTTGGCGTTGCCGATGAAGATGCCGTGGCGGTTGCGCTCTTCGCCGTCGGTCACGCGCAGCGTCACGCTGTTGCGCGACACGATCACGCGGTCGGCAAGCAGCGCTTCGCCCTTGGCCGCCTCGCGTCTGGACAGGCCGACGCTGATGCCTTCTGTCGCCTGGCTGACCACGTTGTCTTCGATGCGAACTTCGCTCGCCGTGACGCCGGCCACCACGATGCCGCGCTGCAGGCTCTCGTCGCGCTGGCCCGCGCACGAGATCAGGTTCTGGCGAATCACGGCCAGGTCGGTGTTGATGCACAGGATGCCCACCTGGGCGCGCCCGATTGACAGTTCGCATGAAGTGATCTGCACGCTGCTGGGCAACCCCGCCTTGGCACTCGCACCGGCCGGGTTGCTGACCACGATGCCGGCACCGGCGATGCGCCCACTCCCGCTGCAACTTGCGCGCACGCCCTCGATGCGAACGCTGGGGGTGTTGAACACGGTCAACGCACCGCGCACGCCGATCCCGGTTTCGTCCTTGCCACTGCTCATGCGGTCGGCGTGCAGCGACAGGTTCGTCACCGTGACCGACTTGCACTCGTTGACCCGCAACGCGCATTCGCCGCTGTCGATCAGCAGCCGCGACCCGGCACCCGCGCCGTGAACCGTCACATGCCCGAGGCGCTGCACGACGAGCGGCATCTTCAGTTGATATTCGCCGGCCTCGACGCACAGGCTCAGGTCGGTGCCCGGCTCCAGCTTGGCGAGCAGCGCGTGCAGGTCGGCCCCGGGCCACAGCACCAGCTGGCGGCAACTGCGCGCACGCAGCATGTCGATGGCTTGCTGCACGTTCGAGGCACCGTCAAGCGCGGCGCGCGTGCCATCGAGCCACACCTCTTCGGCATGCGGCGAATTGGGCGCCTCGCGAACGAACAGCCATTGGGCAGAGGCGGTGATGCGGTAAACGCGGTAACGCGTGGCCGCACTCACCGGCACCGGGTCGCGGCGCAGCGCAGCAGCCAGCACGGCGCGCACGTCGCCCGCAGCGAGCGGCACTTCGCGCTCCGGCTGGTGCGCGCCGAGGAAGGTGCGCCAGTTGAGCTGGCGCGCGCCGCTGGCGTCCAAAAAGCCGGCTGGCGGCAACCAGGCGAACGACGCCGCAGCGGTCAAGGCACCGATGTCTGCGGCGCTCATCTCGGCGAGCTGCTCCTGGAACTGCAGCAGCTGCGCCTCGCCGACAGCGTCCATCTCGTCACCGATCAGTGCCGACCAGGCCGGCGCCGCGCCATCGGCTGCGCTGTTGGCCGTTATGCGCCGGCGCACCGACCAGCGATCGACAAAGACGATGCCGCTGCCGCTGAGGTGGATCAGCGCCAAGGGCACATCGCAGGGGCTCAAGTCGCGCCTGGCCAGCGCGTCAATCAGGCTGTCGGTCGGCACGGTGCCGGGGTGCCGGTGCGCGTCGGCGACAGAGGGGAAGCCAAAGCAGGCGTAGGCCGCAGCGTTGCGCAGCCGCGAGACGGCGGCCGGGGCGACCACGTTGGAATCCAGCCCGTGCGCCGCGAGCAACGCGTCGTCGATGACCAGCAGGCGCAACTGCACGGCCTCGACCTTGGCGTCGGTGTTGCACCGCACACTGCCGGGGTCGAGCGCCAGCACCGGGGCCGTGCCCTCGTCCATCATCAAGGGTGCGAGCGTGAGCAGATAGAGGCCATTGCCCTTCACGTAGGTGGTGCTGCCCGAGAGCACGCCGCAGGGGCCGAAGCCCGTGCTGGCGCCGGGCGACGCCGCATCGGGCTGCGCCACCAGCGTGACCAGCTGGTCGGCTGCGAGCCGCAGTGTCTGGCCCGCACGGTTCACGGCCAGCCCCGCTTTGACCTGCAGCGTGCGGGCGGCGGCGGCGCCCTGCTGGCTGGCTTGCAGCCCCCAGGCGATGCCTGCACCCACGGCTTGCCCCAGCCAGGCATCGGCCCAGCGGCGGTTGTCCTGCTCGCGGCCCAGATCCTTGCTGGTCAGCCGCCGGCCCTGGAAGAAGTTGCCGGCGCGAATGGCTGCGGTGTCGGCGATCGGCGTGTTCAGGCTGACGGCCCGGGTGGCGGCGTTCATCACGAGGCCCCGAAGCGGCTGACTTCGACCTGGAAGCGGAAGCGAAAGTCGCCATCGACGATTTGGCTGTCAGCGGAGAGCATAACGTTGAAGTTGATGGTGTCGCCGCGCGCAATGACGGTGTCGAGCAGGTAGAGCCTGAACTCAAGCCTCGAACCGTCGGTCCAGACGGGCGTCAGCTTGACCACGTACTCATTCAGTCGGGCGGCAGCGGGCACCCTGGCCGTGAGACCAATCAGCCGGCGCTGGTCGGTGTCACCGGCACGCTCTCTGGTCGCCCTCAGTCCGCCGTAGCGGCGCAGCTCGGAAAGCGACGCAGCCGCGTTGGTCAAATCGAGCTGAATTTCGCCTGCCGCGACGATTTCATAGGCCCCTGCGGTGCGGCCGACAAAGTCTGCTGCCGCAGCGGGCAGCGTCGCCGGCAGCCACCTCCCGCCGACGAAGCGCAGCACGTCGTCCGGTTGCGGCACGGCAGCGTCGATCGGCTGCCCTTGCAGCCCGGTGACGCGCGGCGTGGACGCTGCGGTGCCGCCCAAGCTGCCGCTCAGGTCGCCGCTCAAACCCGGGACCGGCTCGGGGACGTTGACCGGGACGATGCCCGGCGTCCAGCCGCTGGCACCAAACAGCAGCACCTGGCCGACTGTCGGCAACACATCGGCCAGCGGCCGGCCGCGCAAGCCGACGACCTGCGGCGGCTGCGGCGGACTGGTGGCGCCGGCATCATCCAGGCTACCGCTCAGGTCGCCGCTCAGGTCCGGCAGGGTGGCAGGGACGCTGCCAGCCACGTCGCCCGGCGCCCAGCCGCTGGCACCAAACAGCAGCACCTGGCCGACTGCCGGCAGCACATCGGCCAGCGGCCGGCCGCGCAGGCCGACAACCTGCGGCGGCTGCGGCGGACTGGTGGCGCCGGCATCATCCAGCAGCCCCTGCAGGTCGCCGCTGAGCAGCGGCAATTCGGGCGTGCCGTGGCTGTGGTCTGTGCGCGAGTACGCCGCCTCGCTGCCCGAGTGCGGCAGCAGCCCGAACGCCGTGGCTGGCGCCACCGCGTCGCCAGCGTCGGGGCTGGGGTTCTGCGTGATCAGCTCTTGCACCATGCGCAGGCTGAGCAGCACCGGGCGCCGGCTTGCGTCGATGCCCACTTCGACTCCGGCTTCCGAGCTGACGCGCCAGCCGCTGCTGCCACCGGTGGCGACCAGCGGCAGATCCAGCGTGGCGAGCAGCACCGCGTCGTCAACACCCGCAGGTTGTTGGGTGCCGCAGCCGCAGCCGGCGCGCGCCAGCCACAGCGGCCGCAGCTCGGTGGCCCACAAGCGCAGGGCGGCGCGCAACAGGTCTTCGTTGGCGCGCAGGCCGCCGGCCGGCGCGCCAAACATGAAGTCGCCGGGGTTCGCGGGCGGCGAGGTCGGCTCAAGCCACGCACGGGCCGCGTCCCGCAGTTGATTGATGAATTGCTTTTCGTCCATCGGCGGCGAACCGGTGATGACGGGGATGCTCTGCAGCCAGTCCACGAAGTCGCGGATCGCGTCTTCTTCGCGCTGCGGCGGCGCATCGAGCCGCAGTTCCAGGCTGAAGCCGTCGGCCACGCGCGACGGCTGCATCAACTCGTCTTCGCTGCGGCAGGGCTCGCCCGGGATGGCCACGTTGTCGGTCAAGCAGGGCGCGTACGACAGCACCACATGCAGCACGATGTTGGCGGGCGGCGCGTTGGCGGCGAGCGCCCTGGCCACCAGGGTGGCGCGTGCAGCGAGCCAGTCGTTCAGGCTGCAACACTGTTCGCCGTCCACGCACACCAGCGTGCCCGAGGGCAGCAGCGCCAGGCCCGGCGTGACACGCAGGCGCGGGCCGTTGTCGCCGTTGGCATCGACCACCACATCGAGCCCGCGCACGGTGCCATAGCCCAGCACCTCGCGCGCCAACTGGTGGCGCCGCGCGGTGTTGTAGGCGGCCTCCTGCACAAAGTCATCGACGCCGAGCAGCATGCCCAGGGTGTAGTTGACGCGCTTGCAGGTATCGACCGCAACGGCTCCCGGTCCAACCGGGTTTTGTCCACAGCATCCCATTTCAATTTCCTCCTCAAGAACTCGCGGCGCGGCTCGCCGCAGGCTCAACACTCAAGCAACACACGGTCGGCCGGCCGGGCGGCGCGCGACGCAACGCGCCCGGCCCCCACTTGCCCGGCACCCACCACGATCTGCGGCGCCAACTCGGGCGCGCGGCTGCCTTGGCCGAGCAAACTGTCCAGCCCCAGCCGCGCCTGGCCAAGCCGGAACAGGGCCCAGTACTGGCGCACATCGAAACTGGTGTGCGCCGGTTTGGCCAGCCGCACCACGCGCGTGGCCAGCGCAATGTCTTGCGCCAGCGCGCCGGCATCGGCAAGCGGGCCGGTGGTGGGCAGCAACACGCTGAAGCGGTGCGCGGCCGCAGCCATCGGCTCCAGCCGCGTCTCGAACAGCGCCCAATCGGCCAGCGCAGCGGACCCGCTGGGCAGCACGGTGGGCGCCGGAATCAGATCGAACTGCGGCCAGTCGAGGCCGCTGGCGAGTTGGTAGTCGGCAATGCGCACATGGCGGCGGCCGATGAAGCCCTGCCAGCGCGCCAGCCAGCGGCGCAGGCTGGCGGGCAAGGCAGCGCCGATGAACTTGCGCCAGGCCTGTTGCTGCGCTGCGGTTGCGGGCTCCGAAGTTGGCCCCGAAGTTGGCCAGTTCGCGGGCAGCTCGTCGGTGAAGCCGGGCGCCTGACCACTTTGCCGGTAGTCGCTCCAGGCCTGCTGCAACGCGCTGGCGAGCTGCGGCACGGAGCCGAGTTCGGCAATGCAAAAGCCGCGCCACAGATCGGCACGCGCTGCCGGCGGCACGGGCTTGAACAACGCCGACTCCGCATCCGCCACACCCGCCTGTGCCAACCATGCACGGTAGCGCAGGTGCAGGCCTTCGGCGCCGTCGTCGGGCGACCAGCGCTGGCCGGCGGTGACGAAGCGCGGCCCATCGCGCAGCGTCTCGCCCACCACCGTTTCGCCGAGCAGCGCGCGCGGCAGAGTGCGCGTGAGGTAACGCTCGATGATGCGCACGCCGTAGGGCTGGCGCTGCGACGGCGCGGGCAAGACAAAGTCTTCGGGCTTGACGCCACTCGACAAGGCCAACTGCACCGCCAGCCGCACGCCTTGGGTGGTGCCGCGGTACTGGTAGAGCGGGACCGCGAAGCGGATGAGCTGGCGGCGGCGCTCCTCGTTCAGCGCCGGGTCGAGCACCAGGCCGAGCCAGCCCGCCAGCCAGTCGAGCGTGTCGGCCGGTGCGCTGCGCACGTCGAACAACGCCGAGGCGGCCGCTATGCGGTCCTCCAGGCTGGTGAACATGCCCTCGAAGTTGGCGAGAAAGCGCTCCAGAAAGTCGGCCGAGGCAGCGTCTTCGCGGTACACCGCCGGCAGGTATTGGCGCGCGTACGAGAAGCGTGCGTACCAGGCCCGCAGCGCCACCAGCCGCGGCGTGGCGAGTTCATCGCCCGACAGCGTCAGGCGGATCTGCATGAACTGGCCGCGCGCGCGCTGGAACAAAAGCTCCCAGCAGCCGGTGCCGCGTGCCGGGTCGGTGGCGGCGCCAGGGCCGTCCTGCAGCCACGGCAACTCCGAACCATCGGGGCGCAGGACCGGCAGCGGCTCGGCGTTGAACGGCAGCAACGCGACGTCGTCTTTGTGATCGGCGGCGCGCGTTTCAACGTGAACCTGGCAGCCGCCGGGAATGCAGCCATCGAGCACCAGGCGGTGCCACACGCAGGCCGGCTCCAGGCTGTCGAAGACAGGCGTCGTCAGCGTCGCCGTGGGCGCAAAACGCGGGCGGCGCTGCTCGACCAGCGGCAGCCACGCGGAGAGGCTGTCGTAGAGCAGGCCGGTGTCGCCGGGAACGCTCGGCACCCCGGCGCGCAGCAGCCCTTGGCCGCCGAAGCGGCGCATCGGTAGGAAGCTCTTGACCGGGATCAGCACCAGGCCGGACGCGCTGCGGTGCAGATCGAAGGCGATGCATTGGTTGCCTTCGTGCGAGGCCACCACCACGCGTGCGGGCGCATCGGCGGCAACCGCTTGCAGCGCGCAATCGAAGCCGCGCAGCACGAAGCCGGTCGGGTGCTCGGGGTCGATCACGTCGGCGTCGATCACGTCGAGCGCACGCGTGGTGCTGGCACGGCCGGTGAGCAGCCCTTGTTCATAGATCGACAGCAGCGCGAAGCCATCGCTGCCGGCGCCGTCCAGCACCAGCACGGCGTCGTCGGCCAACACGTCGAGGGCGACCGGATCGGTGCCGCCGGCCGCATTCAGCAGCACATCGAAGCAAGGGCGGCGCTGCAGGGGCGCGGTCACTGGCGCCGCGCCGGAGGACGCGAAATCGCCGGCCAGCGGCGTCGCGCCCGCATCGACCGGAAAGACGGCGTGCATGCCGAGCCGGCGGTCGAGCATCCAGACCCGGCCGTGCGTGCGGTCAAGCACCGCCAGCCCGCCGCAGGGGCGGGCCGCGAAGTCGTGCGGCACGAACGGCCAGTCCGCCGGCCAGCCCACGCCGAGCGGTGGCCCGCCGGCCAGCAGATCGAACACCAGCAGCGCGCCGCGCTGATCGTCTTGCGGCAGCACGCCGGCCACCAGGTAGTGCTCGCGCGTGACCGCCAGGCCGCGCAGCGTGCGCGGCGCGGCGGCGGCGCTCGCCTGCGGCGCAAAGTCGCCGTTCCGCACCGGCGCGGCTGGCGCGGCCTGCACCCTCCAGAACACCGACACCTTGCGCGAGCCGGACGAGAGCACGTCGATGCGGTGCCCGCCGTCGGCCACCCAGTAGATGTTGCCGTTGCCATCGGCAGTGGCACCCAGGCGGCGCTGCGCGTCGGGCGGCGTGTCGGCGGCAGCCGCGCGAAAGCGCGCCACGCGCCGGGTGAGCGAGAGCACGCTGGCGTGCGCATCAAACTCCAGCGGCGTGGCCGAGCGCTTGGCCGGGTCGGCCCACAGCGAGGCCAGCGTCGGCGCAGCGCTTGCATCGGCCTGCTCGCGCACCAGCGCGCAGCCGCCCCAGTCGCCCTGGCCGAGCAGCAGCGCGAAGCGGGAGCCGTTGACGTCCTTCATCAGCAGTCCTGCGGCACGACGGGGATCGGCACGAAGCGGCGCGCAGCGCGCGTTGTCGTGGTCGGTGCGGTGCCGCGCAGTGCATCGAGCGTCAACGCCGTGCCCACTTCGACCGCCAAGCCAGCGATGCGCGGCAACTGCAAGCCGCGCATGGGCACCTCGGTGTCCACCGCGCCTGCGCTGCCGCTGGCAAGCAGCAACTGGTTGACCTTCAGCACACCGGGCTCGCGGCTGACCTCGGCCATCAGCTCCAGCTTGTTGACGGCCTTGCCCAGCGGCCAGCCCGATTCCATGCCGGGGTAGGCCAGCGCGCTGGCACCTTCGGCTGCGGCGAGTTCGGCGTCGCGCGACGGCGCCAGGTACTCGCGCAGGCGCTGCTTCACGCTGTCGCGCACGGCGGGCGTGGCAAAGCCACCGGCCACGCTGATGTCGAGCGAGAGCCAGATCGGCACGTACACCGGGCCGCGCAGCACCAGTTCGGTGGTCACCAGGCGGCGTGGGTCGAGGTGGCGGCACAGCGCGTCGATGAAGGCGCGGTCGGGGGCCGGCGCATCGGGCTGGCGCGGGTCGTGGCGCGGCACCAGCATCAGCGTGACGACGCCGGGCGCATCGCCGGGCTGGCTCTCGCTGAGGTCGGGGTGGTAGGCGGCCAGCACTTCGACACGGCCGATGTCAACCCCCGGCGCGCGGCGCGCGACCTCGGCAAAGTCGTCGGCCGTGACGAGGCGGTCGCGATGGCGAATGAAGTTGGCGACACGCTTCTCGCCGCTGAGCACGCTCTCGGCGTCGGCCCCGCCCCAGGTCGGCAAGGGGTTGTCGGGCTTGATGCCTGCGGGCAGCCCCGGGCCGCTCTTGATCGCACCCGGCGCCACATTGCCACGCGCGCCGCTGCAGGTGTCGTAGTGCGCCACCACGCGCGCGCCAAAGGGTGGGCGGCGGCCGCGCAGGCCGTCGCCGAAGCGCACGCTGCCGGCCTCGGCATCGACCACGAAAACATCGGTGGGACGCGCGTCCTGCCAGACCTGGCCGAGTGCGCGCTGGGTTTCTTGCGCGCGCACCTCGGAGCCGGCGGCCATCAGGTCGTCGATCTCGGCCCAGCGCGCGCGCGTGCCGGCCTGCACCACGTCGATCCGCACCGAGCCCGGCACGACACCGGCGCGCGCGAGCTTGAACACCTGGTCGGGCTTGCCATCGGCTTCGGCTTTGCCATCGGCTTCATGCAGCAGCTCGTTGCTGACGGCGATGCGCTGCTGCACGCCGACGACATTGATGCCGGCCCACAGGAAGCGCGCCGCCGCCGACGACGAAGGTGCGACGCGGATCCAGCTCAGCACGCGGTTGGCGAGGTCTGAGTCTTCGATGGCGGGCGGGAAGTTGTCAACGCCGGCCTCCAGCGGATCGAGCTCGGTCCAGGTGGCGATCTGGTCTTTGGCCGGCAAGGTGATCTCGACGCTGCCGGGCGCGGCCAGCACGTCGTCGGCACTGCGCGAGGGCCGCAACTGGTACACCGCCTGCGGCGGATCGCCGGCGGCTGTGGCCTGCACCACCGGCATCTCGTAGGTGATGAGCGTGGCCTCGTCGCCGCCGCTTGCGCCCTGGCCGCGCGTGCCCAGGGTCTTGGGCGCGTCGTCCACATACGGCACCAGGCCAAGGCTCAGCGTGCGCCCGCCCAGCTCGGCGAGCACGTCGCTGCGCACGGCGCTCGGCAGCGACAGCAGCGCAACCCACAGCACGCCGTCAACCGTTTCGAGCCCGAGGTCCACGCTTTGCCGGCCGTCGAGTGCGCGCGTCTCGTAGTAGTCGGGTTTCGCATCGCCGATCAGTGCGGCGGTGTAGAGCAGGGCGTAGTAGCTCTCGTCGGCCTCGCTCGGAGTGACCTTGAACTTGACGTAGGCGCGCGCCTCGACCGGCAACACGTCGATCGCCGCCGAGGTGCGAAACGCGATGTCGCCGGCCCGCACCTCGCTGCCGGCGGGCAGCGTTTCGCTCGGCGCGTCGGGCCGCTGGCTGCGAAA
>JANNGN010000443.1:0-3308 GCA_031403895.1 Rubrivivax sp.
TTGAACCACGAGACCCACTCCAGGGTGGCCAACTCGACCGCCTCGCGCGTCTTCGAGGGCCCGCGCCTGTGGATGATCTCGGCCTTGTACAGCCCGTTGATGGTCTCGGCCAGCGCGTTGTCGTAGCTGTCGCCGGTGCTGCCCACCGAGGGCTCGATGCCGGCTTCTGCCAGCCGCTCGCTGTAGCGGATGGACACGTAGTGCGAGCCGCAGTCGCTGTGGTGCACCAGGTCGCCATCGCGCTCAGCACGCCGCGCATACAGCGCCTGCTCCAGCGCATCAAGCACGATGTGGGTCTGCATGGAACTGCTGACGCGCCAGCCGACGATGCGCCGCGCGAAGACGTCGACGACGAAGGCCACGTAGACGAAGCCCCGCCAGGTCGAGACGTAGGTGAAGTCGGCCACCCACAGCTGGTTCGGTCGCTGAGCGCTGAACTGCCGCTTCACCCGGTCCAACGGACAGGCGGCCTTGGCATCCGGCACGGTGGTGCGCACCGACTTGCAGCGGCGCGCGCCTTGAAGCCCGCGCAGGCGCATCAGCCGCTCGACTGTGCAGCGTGCCACGGCCGTGCCTTCACGCCTGAGTTGGCGCCAGACCTTGTCGGCACCGTAGACGCGCAGGTTCTGGTCGTACACGCGTTGCACCTGCGGCAGCAAGTTCGCATCGCGCCGGGCTCGTGCGGGCAGCAGCGCGGGGTTGCACTGGCGCGCCGCGTGGCGCCGGTACGCCGACGGGGCGATCTGCAGCGCGCTGCAGATCGGCTCGAAACCGCAACGAACGCGGTGCTCGTCGATGAAGGCGTTCACGTTTTGAGCTGGCGGTCGAACTCCGCCTGGCTGAAATATGCGCTGACCATACGCACCGCACGCTCCTGGACCTCGGGGGAAAACTTCGGGGACTTCCTCATGGTGGCTCCATTCTCAATCGAAGGAGCCTCCTCAAAATCCGGGGCGGTTCGCTCACCCCGAGTTCTTGGCCGTCAACACAGTGCTTGGAAATCTCAAGACCGCGTCTGCGGGAACCTACCACTCCTTCGGCTACACGCGTTACGCCCATCAATACCTGGCTCAGGTGCAGTATCTGTTCAACCGCCGCTTCAATCTGCGCGCCATTCTCACGCCCCTTGTCTATGCTGCTTGCTCAACGCGCCCGCATCCCCTGCGGGTGCTCCGCGCGGCTGAGAATTCTTGATAGTCAGGTCCTCCTATGCCAGTCACTCAGATTCAAGATGCCCTGGCCAGACGCTTACTGAAAAGAAAGTGCGCGACGCGTTGAACGCCGCTGGCTATCCCGCGAAGGCCGACCCAATCCCGGCGGGCAACGGCAACTGGTGGATGATCATCCTCATCGTGACGATCATGGTGATTTACGTCACCATGGTGTACGGCCCGATCGCCGCCATGCTGGTGGAGTTCTTCCCGATCCGCATCCGCTACACCTCGATGAGCTTGCAGTACCACATCGGCAACGGCTGGTTCGGCGGTTTCCTGCCGGCGATTTCATTCTCGATCGTCGCGGCCCAGGGCAATATCTACAGCGGCCTGTGGTACCCGATCATCATCGCGTCGATCACCGTCGTGGTTGGCACGCTGTTCGTCAAGGAAACCAAGGACGTGGATATCTACAAGGACGACTGACCGCGCGACCTTTGCAGCCGGGCTACTCGCCCGGCCCACCCGGGCTGCTCGCCCGGGTGACCGATGGGCAGCATTTGATGTCCATCAGTCAGCCCAAGACACCGAGAGCAACTGAACATATGGAAGATTCTGGTGGGTTTTGCAGTCTTTGCAGCCCTGGCGCTTTTTGTGCTGATCAAGTCGGGGGGTGACGTGGACCTGGGCGGCGAGAAGCACGACGTGGCACCGCCGTCCGCAGCGACTGGCGCGACGCCGGCAGCAACTTCTGCTTCATCGGCAACATCGGCCGCGAAGCAGTAGCGGCCAACGCTCCAGGCGCCAGACACCTGGCCTACTGGATCATGCGCCGCACGCGCTCTTCAAGCGCGCCCGCGATCTCGGGCCCTTTGCTCTTGGTGATGGCGATCTTGAACTGCGGGATCAGGTCTTTCAGGTCGGCCATCGTGAAGCACTTTTCGATCTTCAGCGCGAAGAAGAAAGCGCGCAGCCCCAGCAGCTCCACCGCCGAATCGTTCATGAACTTCAGCGCCGCACGAAATTTCTCGATGTCGCCCGGGCTCCAGTTAGTCGGCACCGAGCCGATTTCAAGATCAACCAGAGACAGTGGTGCTGCAGCCGGCAAGGCAGGCGCAGGCGCCCTGTCCGATGCCACCAGGCCCAGCGCCACCAGACTGTCCAGAAAGTCCGGCGGTGCGTTCAGCGTCAGCTGTGCGTGGCGCAACTGCGCCACGGTGCGGGTGCCATCGACCATGATCAGCATGGTTCGCAGGCGCGGCGACAGTTGCAGCGTGCGGACGCGCACCTCGTCAACACCGGACGCGGTTTTCACAAAAGTGTCTGAATCGTCCATGCCACGCGCTTTGGCGCGTCTCGGTTCACTGGCTGTTGGCCCAAGGTTGGTGCGTATGTACCAAACCTAAGGATGGTAAGCCCTGGCGTGACCCGCTACGACTCGAACAGAGCCCGACAGGCCGCATTCCAGCCTGGGGCTTGGCGGGCCAAGACCTTCAGCGCTTGGCGAGCCGCTGCCAGGTGTCGATGACGCTGTCCGGGTTGAGCGAAATCGACACGATGCCTTCTGCAGCAAGCCAGTCCGCAAAGTCCGGGTGGTCGCTCGGGCCCTGGCCGCAGATGCCGATGTACTTGCCGGTCGCGCGGCAGGCGGCAATGGCACGCGAGATCATGGCCTTGACCGCAGGGTCGCGCTCGTCAAAGTCATGCGCCAGTTGCTCAAGCCCGGAGTCGCGGTCCAGGCCCAGCGTCAGCTGCGTCAGGTCGTTCGAGCCGATCGACATGCCGTCGAAGTGCTCCAGGAATTGCTCGGCCAGGATGGCGTTGCTGGGCACCTCGCACATCATGATCACGCGCAAGCCATCGGTGCCGCCATCGCTGCCCCGTTTCAGGCCGCGCTCGGCCAGCATGCGCACGACGGTGGAGGCCTGCTTCACCGTGCGCACGAAGGGCACCATGATCTCGATGTTTGTCAGGCCCATGTCCGTGCGCGCGCGCTTCAGCGCTTCACACTCCATCGCGAAGGCGTCGCTGAATTCGCCGCTGATGTAGCGGCTGGCGCCGCGAAAGCCCAGCATCGGATTTTCTTCATCGGGCTCGTAGCGGGTGCCGCCGATGAGCTTGCGGTATTCGTTGCTCTTGAAGTCCGACAGCCGC
>JANNGN010000444.1:0-1837 GCA_031403895.1 Rubrivivax sp.
CACGGTGGACGTGATCCTGTCCGCAGCCAACCCGCTGTTGCTGCGCAACATCATCGACTTCCGCATCATGAGCAAGGCCTGGGCGGACAAGAACAAGACCACGAACGTCCAGGACTACAAGGCCAAGGAAGAGAACTTCGCCTCGCGCAACGTCATGGGCACCGGCGCCTACCGCATCCTGAGCTGGCAGCCCGAACAGCGCATCATGATGGCGCGCAACGACGCCTGGTGGACCAAGCCCAGCGGCAACGTGAGCCAGGTCGTGTACACGCCGATCAAGGCCGAGGCCACGCGCGTGGCCGCGCTGCTGTCGGGCGACGTGGACATGCTGACCGACGTGCCGACGCAAGACATCGACCGCCTGCGCGCCGACAAGAAGCTCAAGGTCATCGACGGCCCCGAAGTGCGCACCATTTTCCTGGCCCCCGATGTCGGCAGCGCCGAGCTGAAGTACAGCAGCGTCAAGGGCAAGAACCCCTTCAAGGACAAACGCGTGCGCGAAGCGCTCAGCGTGGCGATCGACCGCGAAGCCATCAAGCGCAGCATCATGCGCGGCATGTCGGTGCCCGCGGGCATGATGGTCGCGCCGGGCGTGAACGGCTATGACAAGGCGCTGGACGCGCCTTTGAAGGCCGATGTCGCGAAGGCGAAGAAGCTGCTGGCGGATGCTGGTTACCCAAGTGGCTTCGAGTTCCGGCTGAACTGCCCGAACAACCGCTACGTCAACGACGAGAAGATCTGCCAGGCGGTGATCGCGATGTGGGCGCGCATCGGCGTCAAGGTGGACCTGGCCTCGGAGAACATGGCCACCTTCATCCAGAAGGTGCAGAACTTCGACAGCTCGATGTACCTGCTGGGCTGGGGTGTCGCGACCTATGATGGTCAATATGCGGTGCAGTCACTGGCGCGCACACGCACCAGCGGCGCCGACGGCAACTTCAACTTCTCGCGCGTCAGCGACCCGGCGCTGGACAAACTGGTGGACGCCATGAAAACCGAGACCGACGTGGCCAAGCGCAACACCATGATCCACGACAGCCTGGTGCGCCTGAAGGACGAAGTGCTGCTGATTCCGCTGCACCACCAGATCAGGCCGTGGGTCATGAAGGCCGGTGTCAGCACCGTGCACCGTTCGGACGACCGGCCCGAAGCGCGCTTCACCAGCATGCGCTGATCGAGGCAGCGCCAGAAACCCAAAAGGGGCCGCACGCGGCCCCTTTTTGTTGGGAACGCGAAATCCTCAGCCGGCCAGGCTGCTGCGCACCGTGCGCCCGCCCTGCATCAGCAGCCGGATGCCGCGCGCGGGGTCGGCCAGCATCGACAGCTCTTGCGTCGGGTCGCCGTCCACCAGCAGCAGGTCGGCATAGGCGCCCGCCACCAACTGACCGATGTGGCTGTCTTGCCGCATCAGCCGGGCGGCGGTGATGGTGGCGCTTTGCAGCACTTCCACGGCAGAAAGTGCCGCCGTGCGCAGCGCAAATTCGCCCGACTGGCGGCTGTGCATGTGGCCCAGCAGGTCGGTGCCGAAGACCACCGGCACGCCTTCATCGCGTGCGAGCCTGACCGCATGCAGGCCTCGGCTCTGCACGCCTTGCAGCTTGTCCAGCATGGCGGTTGACCATCCCAGGGCTTTGCCTTCTTCGGCCAGCGCGGCGTAGGTGGACAGCGTGGGCACAAGGTAGGTGCCATGGCTCTTCATGACACGCACCGTGGCCTCATCGATCAGGTTGCCGTGTTCGATGCTGCGCACACCCGCCAGCACGGCGCGCGTGACGGCGCGCGGCGAATAGGCATGCGCCAGCGCATACAGGTTGGCGGCTTCTGCTTCTTCCACTGC
>JANNGN010000445.1:0-10081 GCA_031403895.1 Rubrivivax sp.
AGCCGCAAAGGCAAGGGCCGTGCGGCCATGCTGGCGCAGGTGGCGTCGGGCGAAGCAATGCTGGTGGTGGGCACGCATGCGGTGATCCAGCGCGACGTGGTGTTTGCGAAGCTGGGCCTGGCGGTGGTCGATGAACAGCACCGCTTTGGCGTGGCGCAGCGGCTGGCGCTGCGCGAGAAATTGCAAGCGCAAGCGCTGGAGCCGCACCTGCTGATGATGAGCGCCACGCCGATCCCGCGCACGCTGGCGATGAGCTACTTCGCCGACCTCGACGTGAGCACGATCGACGAACTGCCGCCCGGCCGCACGCCGATCGTCACCAAAGTCTTTGCCGACGGCAAACGCGCCGCCGTGGTCGAGCGCGTGCGCGACGAAGTGGCGCGCGGGCGCCAGGTCTATTGGGTCTGCCCGCTGGTGCAAGAGAGCGAACACCTCGACTTGCCGAACGCCACCGCCACGCACGCCGAACTCAGTGCCGTGCTGGGGCTGGACCACGTGGGGCTGGTACACGGCCGCATGAATGGCAGCGAGAAGGCCGCCGTCATGCAGCGCTTCACGGGCGGGGGGTTGAAGCTGCTGGTGGCCACCACCGTGATTGAAGTCGGCGTCGATGTGCCTAACGCCAGCCTGATGGTGATCGAACACGCTGAACGATTCGGCCTGGCGCAACTGCACCAGTTGCGCGGGCGTGTCGGCCGCGGCGCGGTGGCCAGCGTGTGCGTGCTGCTGTACACCGGGCCGCTGTCGCCGACCGGCAAGGCGCGGCTGAAGGCGATGGCCGAAACGAATGACGGCTTCGAGATCGCGCGCCGCGACCTCGACATCCGCGGCCCTGGCGAATTCATGGGCGCGCGCCAGAGCGGCGACGCGCTGCTGCGCTTTGCCGACCTGGGCCAGGACAGCGCCTTGCTGCAGCACGCCCGCGCAGTGGCACCGCGATTGCTGGCGCAGGACCCGCGCGTGGCGCAGCTGCATGTGGACCGCTGGCTCGGCGGCAAGGCGGACTTCATGAAGGCTTGAGGGACGGCCTAACTGCCGAAGTGCATGGGTTACTTGACCCAGTCCGAGAACAGGCAGACGCCAGCGCCGATGCCCGGCCCGGTGATCAGGACTCCACACTGCGCGTTGACGCCCTTGCCGCCACAGCCGCAGGCGTTGTCCACGCGCGTGGCCTCGCCCCGCAGCGTGTCGCCGCGGTCGCTGCTGCTGAAACTGCCGCAGCCGTGGTGCGGCGCGATTCGCCACAATCGCACCATGACCCTGACCGAGCTGAAGTACATCGTTGCCGTGGCGCGTGAACGGCATTTCGGCCGCGCGGCCGAGGCCTGCTTCGTGTCGCAGCCGACGCTGTCGGTGGCGGTGAAGAAGCTCGAGGACGAGCTCGACGTGAAGCTCTTCGAGCGCGGTGCCGCCGAAGTCAACGTCACGCCGCTGGGCGAGCAGATCGTGCGCCAGGCGCAGCAGGTGATCGAGCAGGCCGCCGCCATCAAGGAGATCGCCAAGCTCGGCAAGGACCCCGTGTCGGGCCCGCTGCGGCTGGGCGTGATCTACACCATCGGCCCCTACCTGCTGCCCGACCTGGTGCGCCAGGCCATCCAGCGCGTGCCGCAGATGCCGCTGATGCTGCAGGAAAACTTCACCGCCAAGCTCTTGGACATGCTGCGCCTGGGTGAACTCGACTGCGCCATCCTGGCCGAGCCCTTCCCTGACACCGGCCTGGCGATGGCGCCGCTGTACGACGAGCCCTTCCTGGCCGCCGTGCCCGCCAGCCACCCGATGGCCAAGCGCAAGAGCGTGACGGCCGAGCAGCTCAAGAGCGAGGCCATGCTGCTGCTGGGCACCGGCCACTGCTTTCGCGACCACGTGCTCGAGGTCTGCCCCGAGTACGCACGTTTTGGCAGCAACGTTGAGGGCATCCGCAAGAGCTTTGAGGGCAGTTCGCTGGAAACCATCAAATACATGGTGGCCAGCGGCATGGGCGTCACGGTGGTGCCGCGCTTGAGCGTGCCGGCTGAGAAGCAGCCCTACATCCGCTATGTGAAGTTCAGCGCCCCGGTGCCCACGCGGCGCGTGGTGCTGGTGTGGCGGCGCACCTTCCCGCGCTATGAGGCGATTGCGGCGCTGCGCAACTGCATCTACGCCTGCGCATTGCCGGGGGTGAAGCGCGTGACGGGCTGAGAGGCCATTCGAGGCCAGCCTGCGCCGGCCTCGAATGGCCGCCGCAAGCGCATTGGCCTACAGGCTATCCCGCCCTTAGAGGGAATTGCATTGACCGGCGGCGGCGTGCTTCCTACAGTCAGCGGTTTCGCATCTCACCCCAGGCCAGGAGCCCTTGATGAACCAGCCCGTTTCAACGCCCTCGACGACCCAGCCCCTTGCCAAGCTGGACGACCCCATCGCTGCGGCTTGCCCGTTCTCGGGCGGCGCGCGCAAACCCACCGCAGCTGGCGCGCCGACCAACGGCAACTGGTGGCCCAACCAGCTCAACGTCAAGATCCTGCACCAGCAGTCCGCACAGTCCAACCCGATGGGCGAGGCCTTCAATTACGCCGAGGCCTTCAACAGCCTGGACCTGCATGCCGTGGTCAAGGACCTGACTGCCTTGATGACCGACTCAAAGGACTGGTGGCCCGCCGACTACGGCCACTACGGGCCGTTCTTCATCCGCATGGCGTGGCACAGCGCGGGCACCTACCGCATCGCTGACGGACGCGGCGGCGCGGGGTCGGGTTCGCAGCGCTTTGCACCGCTGAACAGCTGGCCGGACAACGGCAACCTCGACAAGGCGCGCCGTCTGCTGTGGCCCGTCAAGCAGAAGTACGGCCAGAAGCTGTCCTGGGCCGACCTGATGATCCTGGCCGGCAACGTCGCGCTCGATTCGATGGGCTTCAAGACCTTCGGCTTTGCCGGTGGCCGCGTGGACATCTGGGAACCTGAAGCCGACATCGACTGGGGCCCCGAGAGCAAGTGGTTGGGCGACGAGCGCTACAGCGGCGACCGTGAGCTTGCCAACCCGCTGGCCGCCGTGCAGATGGGCCTGATCTACCTCAACCCCGAAGGCCCGAATGGCAAGCCGGACCCGATCGGTTCGGGGCGCGACATCCGCGAAACCTTCGCCCGCATGGCGATGAACGACGAAGAAACCGTGGCGCTGGTCGCTGGCGGCCACACCTTTGGCAAGACCCACGGCGCGGGCGACCCGGGCCAGTACGTCGGCCCCGAACCCGAGGGCGCTGAGATCGAGCAGCAAGGCCTGGGCTGGAAGAACAGCCTGGGCAGCGGCAAAGGCGCACACACCATCACCAGCGGCCTGGAAGGCGCCTGGAAGCCGAACCCCACGACCTGGGACAACGGCTACTTTGAAACGCTGTTCGGCTACGAGTGGAAGCTCACCAAGAGCCCCGCCGGTGCCCAGCAGTGGACGCCCACCGACCCCGCCGCCGCGACCACGGTGGTGGATGCGCACGACCCGAGCAAGCGCCACGCGCCCATCATGTCCACCGCCGACATGGCGATGCGCATGGACCCGGCGTACGAGAAGATCTCGCGCCGCTTCATGCAGAACCCGAAAGAATTCGCCGACGCGTTCGCGCGCGCCTGGTACAAGCTGACGCACCGCGACATGGGGCCGATTGCGCGCTACCTCGGCCCGCTGGTGCCGAAGGAAGAGTTGATCTGGCAAGACCCGGTGCCGGCGGTGGACCACCCGCTGATCGGTGAGCAGGACATCGCGGCGCTGAAGGCCACGGTGCTCGCATCCGGTCTGTCGGTCTCGCAGCTGGTGACGACGGCCTGGGCCTCGGCGGCCACCTTCCGCGGCAGCGACAAGCGCGGCGGCGCCAACGGGGCGCGCATCCGCCTGGCGCCGCAGAAGGATTGGGACGTCAACCAGCCGACCGAGCTGGCGGCTGTGCTGCAAACGCTGGAAGCGATCCAGAAAGACTTCAACGGCGCGCAGTCCCGCGGCACCAAAGTGTCGCTCGCCGACCTGATCGTGCTCGGCGGTTGCGCCGCCGTCGAGGCGGCCGCCAAGAAGGCCGGCCATGAGGTGAAGGTGCCCTTCTCGCCTGGGCGCACAGACGCATCGCAAGCCCAGACCGATGTGCATTCCTTCGCCGTGCTGGAGCCGGCTGCCGACGGCTTCCGCAACTATCTGCGCAAGGGCCAGGACGCATCGGCAGGATCAGCGGCCGAGCTGTTGCTGGACAAGGCGCAGTTGATGAAGCTGAGCGCGCCCGAGATGACGGTGCTGGTCGGTGGCCTGCGCACCCTGAATGCCAACGTCGGCAAGGCCGCCCACGGCGTCTTCACGAAGCGGCCCGAAACGCTGACGAACGACTTCTTCGTCAACCTGCTCGACATGAACACGAAGTGGCAGAAGTCGCCCACCGCCGATGGCGTGCTGGTGGGGCGCGACGTGGCCACGGACACGATCAAGTGGACGGCCACTGTCGTCGATCTCGTCTTCGGTTCGAACTCGCAGCTGCGCGCCATTGCCGAGGTCTATGCGAGCAGCGACGCGCAGCAGGTGTTCGTGCGCGACTTCGTGGCGGCCTGGAGCAAGGTGATGAACCTGGACCGCTACGACCTGGCGTGATCCCGTGCGGTGAATTCACCGCCAATCGGGCCCCGGCTTCGCCAGAGTCGGGGCCTGTTTCTTTCCAGGAGCAAAGCCATGGTCAAGAAGAAAGAAGCGGGCAGCGTGCCGGCCAGCAAGATCGGCATCAACATCGCCATCAACATCGGCATCAGTGAGAAGGACCGCAGCGCCATCGCCGGCGGCCTGAGCAAGCTGCTGGCCGACACCTACACGCTCTACCTCACGACGCACAACTTCCACTGGAACGTGACGGGGCCAATGTTCAACACCCTGCACCTGATGTTCATGGGCCAGTACACCGAACTGTGGAATGCAGTGGACCCGGTGGCCGAACGCATCCGCTCGCTCGGCCACCCCGCGCCGGGCAGCTACGCCCAGTTCGGCAGACTCAGCTCGATCCCCGACGCACCCGCCACGCCGCCCAAGGCGCTGGAGATGGTGCGCATCCTGGTCGAAGGCCACGAAGCGGTGGCGCGCACCGCACGCAGCATCTTCCCGCTCGCCGACAAGGCCGGCGACGAGCCCACCGCCGACCTGCTGACGCAGCGCCTGACGGTGCATGAGCAAACGGCCTGGATGCTGCGTTCGCTGCTGGAAAGCTGATGGCCGGCGGGCCCGGGTGCGAACCCGGCGCCAAGCTGCGCGCAAACACGCGCACAAACCACTGCGCAGCGCAGCCCTTGCGCGGTGCCAGCTTGATCGGATGAACGCCAGGCCCACCGCCGAGGACCTGGCGCGCCTGTCCGACCTCGCCCCCGAGGTTGCTTCCGCCGTGCCCAGCGTGGCCGGCGACATCGCCTTCGTGGTGGGCGATGAAGGCGTCGTCCGCGCGGTGGCCGATGGCCCGGCGCCGCTGCACCCGAATGGCCAGGGCTGGGTCGGCAAGCTGTGGGCGAACGTGGCCCGGTGCGGGTGGCCGATGCCGCCGGCCGCGTGCTGTGGGCCAATCCGGCCTTCGTGGACCTGTGCGAAGCCGCCAGTGAAGCCCGGCTCAAGGGCCGCCCACTGGCCGATGCGCTCGGCGGCGGTGGGCGCGGCCGGCGAACAGGCACTCGATGTCGCGGCGCTGGTCGGCCGCGTTGGCCAGTCCTCGCTGGCCGGGTTGCTGGCCGAGTTGCTGGCTGAAGCCAGACGCAGGGCCGAAGTTCACCTTATCCAGACAGCGCTGCCCACCACTGCAGCCCGCGCCACCTGCCGCTGCCGCTGCGTGCGGCGGCGGACCTGCTGGCCGAAGTGGCCTTGACACGCCGATGGTGGGCGACGACCCGACACAACCTGTCGCCACGCCGCCAATTTGCGGCCTGGAGCGAGATCGTGCGCCGCACCGCGTTGCCCAGGTCCAACGCCAGACCCGTGATGGCGCGCGCCACAGCGCTGGTGGCGCAGATTCGCAGCTTGTCAGGCTGAGCTTCTCAGACCGAGCTTCTCAGACCGATGCGGCCAGCTCGGTGAAGAGCTGCTGGTGCTGCAGGAAGGCCCAGCGCGCCTCATTCACCACCCAGTCCGCATCCGCGTCATTCAGCGCCAGGCCGCCCAGTGCGGTGCGCAGCCCGTTGCGCAGGACGAGCACTTGCGCTTCATCGCCAAATTCGTAGAAGCGCGTCGCGTCGTCGCCGGTCAGGCCCAGGCTGCGGGCCACCAGGCGCTTGAGGACCTGGCCGCCGTGCAGGTCGCCGAGGTAGCGCACATAGACGTGGGCCACGAGTGCGGGTGACTGCGCACCGGAAAGCACTTGCAGCCGCGCCGCGTAGGCCCGTGCAGCGGGTTGCAACTTCAGTTCGGTGCGCCAGTGCGGGCCGTGCAGTGCGGCCAGGTCAGCGGCCAGCGCGGCTTCGCGGTACATGGGCCCGGCGTTCAACTGCCGCACAGCAGCAGCTGGCGGCTGGCGCAGCAGCCCGTCTTCCAGCGCCGCATAGATCGCATGCAGGTTGCTCAGCAGCGCGCAGTAGCCGGGCTTTGCAAGACGGCCGGCCAGCAAGTCAGCCATCGCGCCGGTGCGCTCGGTCTGCGCGTGCAGGTCGCGCGTGGCCAGGCGCAGGCGTTCGGGCAGTGAAGCGGCGGGTTCGGGGTTCACCATGCAAGGCTACAGCCCGTCGATCGTTTTCGGCCAGCTGGCCTTCAGCAGCCGGCTCAGCGCGCGGTCAGCGAGCAGCTTGCCGCCGGCCTGGCAGCGTGTGCAACCGATGCTGCTGATATGCGCGATGCGACAGCTTCGCACCGTGCAATATCTCGTCGGAGTGCGCATTGCCGATGCCGCTGAAAAGATGCGGGTCGGTCAACGCGCTTGAGGGTGTGGCTCTCGGAGCGCAGCCTGGCGTCGAAGGCCAGCAGGGTTGCAGCCCATCACGTCGATGCCGCCCGGGTCGGCGGTCTGCAACGCGGCGCGGTCGGCCAGCAGGTGGATGGACGCGCGGCGGGTCGTGCCGGCCTGGGTCAGCACGAAGGCGTTGGGCATGCAGGCCCGCTGCAACACGCGGCCCCGCACCAGGTCCTGCAGGCGCTTGATACAGACCCTGATGGCGGGCCGCTCGGGCGTGGCGGAATCGTTCACACCTTCTCAGAGCGCCATGTCGTAGCGCATGAAGCCCTTGTTGACGGCCATGCGCTCGTACAGCGCGCGGGCCGTGCTGTTGCTGTGGTGCGTGAGCCAGTACAAGCGCCCTGCACCACGCTGGCGGCTGGCTGCCGCCACGGCGTCGATCAGTGCTGCACCTGCGCCTGTGCCCCGAGCCGCCCCGGCGACGAACAGGTCCTGCAGGTAGCAGACCTCATCGGCCCAGGTGCTGGCGTGGAAGAGCGCATGCACGATGCCGACCATCGCGCCGCCGCGCCAAGCCGCCAGGCCGACGAAGCGCGGGTCGTGCAGCAGGCGCTGCCAGGCGACGTCGTATTCGCGGTCGGGAATGTCGGTTTCGTAGAAGCGTTTGTAGTCGCGCGCCAGCAGCTCCCAGGCCAAGCGGTCGATGGCTTGCAGGGCCTTGATCGCTACCGTCATGGTGCCTCGCGCAGGGCTTGCATCGCGGCGGCCAAGCCGGTTTCGCCGCGCTCGGCGAGGCCGGCTTCGGTGCCCAGGCGGTCTGCCGTGCCGCGGTTCTGGCCGAGCTTGAACTTGCCCACCAGTTCAACAATCGGCACTTCGATCATCACGATGGCGCCAAGCATCGTCTCGATGTAATCGGCCGGCGCGTCGGCAATAGCCCAGGGCGCGCGCTGGCCCGCTTCGTGGTGCGTGGTGAGCGCATGCACCACCGCGCGCATGGCCTCGGGCGTGTCGTACACATGCAGCGGGCCGCGCACTTGCACGGTGCTGTAGTTCCAGGTCGGCACGACCTTGCCGTGTTCGTGCTTGCTGGCGTACCAGCCGGGGCTGATGTAGCCCTGCGCACCCTGGAACACCACCAGCGCCTGAGTGGCAGCCACCGTTTCACGCCACACCGGGTTGGCACGCGCGACGTGGCCGATGAGGGTGCCCTTGGCGCCCCGCGCGGGCTGCAACAGGAAGGGGATCGGATTGGCCACCACACCGCGACTGTCGTGCGTGATGAGCAGGCCAAGCGGGTGTGCAGCAATGAAACCGTGCAGCCTTTCGGGCCGCGTTTCTTCGAAATGTTTGGGCAGGTACATGCGGTGGACTTTGCGCAGAATTCTCAGTCTGACGGGGGCAATTCAACGCGCACTTCACTGCGCACGGAATTGGCGATGTAGCACTCTTCGTGCGCCACATGGTGCAGGCGCGCGACTTCCGTCGCGTCGGGTTGTTTGTCGCCGGCGAAAGTGATGCGCGGGCGCAGCGTCACCTGGCTGATCCACTGCTTGCCCTGGGCGTTGGCGGTCATCACGCCGACCGCGTCGTCGCGGTAGTCGTCCACCACCCAGCCGGCGCGCGCGGCAATGTCCAGGAACCACAGCATGTGGCAGCTGGAGAGGGCGGCGACAAAGGCCTCTTCGGGGTCCACGGCTGCAGCCACCGAATAGGGCGCGCGCACCGACAGCGGCGACGATGAACCCGGCACCGTGATGCCGCCGTCAAAGTGCCATTCGTGGCCGCGGCTGTAGCGCTTGTCGGTGAAGACTGCGCCGTGGCGCTGCCAATGAATCTGGGCGGTGTATTCGTGCATGGCAGGAAGCCGTGGAGATCAGTGCCTGCAGCATAAGCACATCGCGCCACGATAATTGCAGATTGCCCTTCAGCGGGCCAGCAGGCTGTGCCATGTCACTCGACCCCCACCCGCAACCCCTTACCCGCCGCGACGCCGAAGTGCGTCGCCGCCGCACTTTTGCCATCATCAGCCACCCCGACGCCGGCAAGACGACGCTGACCGAAAAGCTGCTGCTCTTTTCCGGCGCGATCCAGATCGCCGGCAGCGTGAAAGCGCGCAAGGCCACGCGCCACGCGACATCGGACTGGATGGAAATCGAAAAGCAGCGCGGCATCTCGGTGGCGTCCAGCGTGATGCAGATGGAGTACCGCGACTGCGTCATCAACCTGCTTGACACCCCCGGCCACCAGGACTTCAGCGAAGACACCTACCGCGTGCTGACGGCCGTCGATGCGGCGCTGATGGTGATCGACGCCGCGAATGGCGTCGAGCCGCAGACACGGCGCCTGCTGCAAGTTTGCCGCGCGCGCAACACGCCGATCCTGACCTTCGTCAACAAGATGGACCGCGAGGTGAAAGACCCGCTCGTGCTGATGGACGAGATCGAGCGCGAACTGGGCATGGAAGTCGTGCCCTTCACCTGGCCGGTGGGCATGGGCAAGGCCTTCCATGGCGTGATGGACCTGCGTGAAAAGCAGATGCGAGTGTTCAGCCCGGGTGAAGACAGGGTTTCTGGAAAGTCGGGTGCCGAAGACGAGATTTTGCTGGGCCTGCACAACCCCGCCTATGCCGAACGTTTTGGCATGCAGTACGCACAGGCCGAAGGCGAGATCGACCTGCTCACCGACGCCGCACCGCCCTTTGACATGGCGGCTTTTCGCGCCGGCAAACAGACGCCGATGTTCTTCGGCTCCGCCGTCAACAACTTCGGCGTGCGCGAGGTGCTGGACGCGCTGGTGGACCTGGCACCCGCACCCGGTGAACGCGTCGCCATCCAGCGTGTGGTGCAGCCCGACGAGCCCAAGTTCACGGGTGTCGTCTTCAAGATTCAGGCCAACATGGACCCGGCGCACCGCGACCGCATCGCCTTTCTGCGCGTGGCCAGCGGCCACTTCGAACGCGGCATGCGGCTGAAGGTCAGCCGCTCGGGCAAGGAGATGCGGCCGAACACGGTGGTGAGCTTCCTCAGCCAGCGCCGCGAGTTGTTGGATGAAGCATTTGCCGGCGACATCATCGGCATCCCCAACCACGGCGTGCTGCAGCTGGGCGACACGCTGACCGAAGGCGAGAACCTGCAGTTCACCGGCCTGCCCTTCTTCGCGCCCGAGATGTTCCGCAGCGTCGAGGTGGCCGACCCGCTGCGCACCAAGCAGCTGCGCGC
>JANNGN010000446.1:0-1664 GCA_031403895.1 Rubrivivax sp.
GGGGGACCCCCGGCCGCGCGCCCGGCCGCGGTTGCCATCGGCAGCGTAGGCAGCGTAGGCAACGCGGGCACGTCATGTGCTTCTTGAGGAGCCTGCGCTGATAGCACGCCCTGCACGCCAGCCGAGGCGGTTTGTTATGTCCCCAATTAATCTACGTTGATTTTGAAACTGGAATCAATTAACTCCGACCCCATTTATCTTGGCTTGCCGCGATTGTTGCACTGCGGTAGGCTGCTCGTCCTTCGATTGCTTGTCCCCACAAGGAGCGCGCCATGCTGCCGCACGCCACCATCGCCGATGAAGCCGCCGACCTGGCAGCACACGGCCTCTACGACCCGGCGCAGGAACACGACGCCTGCGGTGTGGGCTTCGTGGCGCACATCAAAGGTCTGCGCGCCCATGCCATCGTCGAGCAGGGCCTGAAGATCCTGGAAAACCTCGACCACCGCGGCGCGGTGGGTGCCGACAAGCTGATGGGCGACGGCGCCGGCATCCTGATCCAGATCCCCGACGAGTACTACCGCGCCGAGATGGCCGTGTTGGGCAAGGCGCCCGACGGACGCGTGGGCGTCAAGCTGCCGCCACCCGGCGAGTACGGCGTCGGCATGATCTTCCTGCCCAAGGAACACGCGTCCCGCCTGGCTTGCGAGCAGGAACTGGAACGCGCCGTCAAAGCCGAGGGCCAGGTGCTGCTGGGCTGGCGCGACGTGCCGGTGGACCGCAGCATGCCGATGAGCCCGGCGGTGCGCGCCAAAGAACCCGTCATTCGCCAGATCTTCATCGGCCGCGGCACCGACGTCATCGTGCCCGACGCGCTGGAACGCAAGCTCTACGTCATCCGCAAGACCGCCAGTGCCGCCATCCAGGCGCTCAAGCTCACGCACAGCCGCGAGTACTACGTGCCCAGCATGAGCTGCCGCACCGTCATCTACAAAGGCCTGCTGCTGGCCGACCAGGTGGGCGTGTATTACCAGGACCTGGCCGACGCGCGAGTGGTGTCGGCATTGGCCCTGGTGCATCAGCGCTTCAGCACCAACACTTTCCCCGAATGGCCACTGGCGCACCCCTACCGCATGGTGGCGCACAACGGCGAAATCAATACCGTCAAAGGCAACTTCAACTGGATGCGCGCGCGCGAAGGCGTGATGAAGAGCCCCGTGCTGGGCGACGACCTGAACAAGCTCTACCCCATCAGCTTCGAAGGCCAAAGCGACACCGCCACCTTCGACAACGCGCTCGAACTGCTGACGATGGCCGGCTACCCGCTGGCCCACGCGGCGATGATGATGATCCCCGAAGCGTGGGAAAACCACGAGTTGATGGACGAGCGCCGGCGCGCCTTCTACGAATACCACGCGGCCATGCTCGAGCCCTGGGACGGCCCGGCCGCCATGGTCTTCACCGACGGCAAGCAGATCGGCGCCACGCTCGACCGCAATGGACTCAGACCCGCCAGATACATCGTCACCGACGACGACCTCGTTGTCATGGCCAGCGAATCCGGCGTGCTGCCGGTGCCCGAAAGCCGCATCGTCAAGAAGTGGCGCCTGCAACCGGGCAAGATGTTCCTGATCGACCTGGAACAGGGCCGCATCGTCGATGACGAAGAACTGAAGAACCAGTTCGCATTCGCCAAGCCCTATCGGCAGTGGATCGAGAACGTG
>JANNGN010000447.1:0-2885 GCA_031403895.1 Rubrivivax sp.
TCGCGCGTGTTCTTCAGCATCGCCAGGTAGTGCAGCGGAATGTCCGGGCGGCTCCAGGCGTCGGGCGCGGGGCTCAGGTCGTCGGTGTTGGTTTCACCGGGAACCTTGAAGACGCTGACGGTGATGGTCTGCGGCACTTCGGGGCGGCCCGTGAACCACTCGGCGGCGGCCCAGCTTTGCATCACGTCCTTGGCAAAGATATTGCCCGCGCGCGCCTTCTCGGCCAGGTCGTGGAAGAAGTCGAACATCAGCAGCGTCTTCTTCAGGCCGGCGGCGGCGACTGCGGCCACGCTGGCGTCGTCGAGCATGTCGATCAGCGGCTTGACGTTGTAGCCGCCGACCATGGTGCCCAGCAATTCGGTCGCCTTGGCCTTGCTGACGAGGCCGACCTGGAGGTCGCCATGCGCCACGGCGGCCAGGAAGCTGGCCTTGACCTTGGCTGCGTCGTCCACGCCGGGCGGCACACGGTGCGTCAGCAGGTCCATCAGGAATGCATCTTCAGCGGCGGCGTCATTGCCAGGTGAGGCTTTGATGAGCTCGATCAATTCGGCCGTCTGTTTGGCGTCGAGTGGCAGCGGCGGGATGCCGAGCGCGGCGCGCTCTGCAGTGTGTTGGCGATAAGCTTGAAGCATCGGGGGCTCTTGATGAAGGATGTTGAAAACAGGTCTCAGGCTTTGGGCACGATGACCTTCAGACCCTTGAAATAGTCGCGGAAGAAACCGGCGTCCCGGGTGATGAGGGTGCCGCATTGCATGAGGGCATGGGCGCCGATGAGAAAGTCGGCCACGACGCGGTCGCGGCGGCCACCGCGGTCGCGAAAACGGCGTTGCATGTGGCCAGCGCGCACGGCGGCCGTCTCGGACGTGGCCAGATAGCGCAAGCCCATCAGGGCCAGCTTGTCCATTGCCGTGTCGCGCGTGTCCAGCATGGTCTGCACCTCTGCCACCACGGCGTCGCAAACCACCACTTCGCCCAGTTCCAGCGCCAGGCCGAGGCTGGCTTCCGAAGCATCTGCAAAGTACGGGTCGCCGCCCAGAAGATCGAGCAGCACCGAAGAGTCGACGGCAATCACAAGGGATCGTCTTCAGGCGGCGGATAGGGGTCGCCGGGGGCGCGGCCCCGCAGCGCACGCATCGCGTCGTCGGTGGTCTTGAATCCCTCGGCCAGTTTGTAGCTGCCGCGCAGGCGGCGCAGCGCGTCGTTCACGTCCTTGCGCAGCACGATGCGGCCTTCGATCAACTCGACCTTGAGCTTGCTGCCTTTGGTCAGGCCCAGCGCGTCGCGCACGGCCTTGGGCAGCGTGATCTGCCCGCGTTCAGCAACGGTGGCTTCCATGGCGCTTTCCGAGTCAACAGGTATGCATCAATTTTACATACTTGATCGTGCAGATTCAAGCGCCACCCTCAGCCCACCTTCAGCCCACCTTCAACGCTCGGGGGCGCAGCCTGTCACGACATCGCGGCCAGCGGCAGGTTCAGCAGCAGGTTCTGCGGTTTCATGCGCAAGAGGCCTTCGGGCGCGGCCATCAGGCCCAGATAGACCGGCTTGCCGGCCACGTCGCGCCGCATCTCGGCCGGTTTGGCGAAAGTCAATTTGAAGAGGCTGATGAGCCGGCTGCGGCGCTCGTCATCGACCGCGTGGCCTTCGTAGAGGTCGTTCAGCAGCGCACTGGCCTCGGCGTCAAGACCCACATGCCAGCGCCACTGTGCATCGTCGATGCGGTGTACGGCTTCGATTGTCACGTCCACACCCAGCAGGTGCTGCACCCAGCGCTGCAGCAGGGCCGCCAGCGGCTTCAGTCCCGAGAGTGCATGGACCATCGTGAATTGCAGGCCGTGGCCGACATCGGTCTTGAGCTGCTGCGTCAGGTCCAGCAGCAGCGTGCTGCGGAAGTCGGCGCGCCTCGCTTCGGCCCAGTAGCGGCTGGCGTTGTCGGGGCCCAGCACGGCCAGGTCCTGGCCGGTGGTGGCAATCTTTGCCTGCGCCAGCAGCCGGCCGATGTCGCCCAGGCCCTGCGTCTGCGCCTGTTCGGTCAGCGTGGCGCTGTCGGCGGCCAGCACGCGGCCCTGCTCGACCGTGATGCGCTGCGGGCGGAAGAAAAGCTCGGCGGCGCGGGCGCTCATGGCGTCGGCTGTGTCGCCCAGCAGGTGCTGCACGATGGCCTGGGTGACGAGGTCCACAAACAGCGGCGGCACCTGCACCGGCCCGCCGCGAAAGAGCGCCAGATACCAGGCCTGCAACGAACCAAGCTGCTGCACGGCGTCGCGCAGGGACAGGAAGTGGCGGTAGTTGGCCGCGACATCCGCATCGGCGATGGCGCTCAGCTGCGCATCCGTCACGCCCTGCAGCGGCATGTCTTGCAGCGCGCGGTGGAGCCGGATTTCGGCGCGGCACGATTCGGGCACCAGCGCCAGTTCGGGCCGCGCCAGCCAGTGGCGCCAATAGGCCTCGGTGGGGCACAGGCGGCCGTCGCCGTCCAGCCTAAGCAAGGTGCAGCCGCTGCCTGGCCAGAGGTCTTGCGCACGGGGTTCCATGCATCGATTGTGCCGGCGCGGCAAGCCCCCAAGGCGCAGCATCCGCGCCCGCTGCCCCGGCCGTATGATTTGCAGCCCCACGCAGAGCGAGCGTCCCGTGCCCGAAGTCCTGCCCGAAGACCGCACGACACCGCAGCGCCCGCCCACCGCGCGGTCAGACCCCAGCCTGGCGCGCGACAAGGTCGAACTGCGGCCGCGGCTGGCCACCGACCGCGACGCCACCATCGTGCTGCCCAAGGGCCGCCGGCCGGGTGCCGCGCCAGAGCAGGCGCAGTCCGCGCTGGACATGGCGCTCAAGCCCGGCGTCACGATGCACGAATACCGCATCGACGGCGTGCTGGGCGAAGGCGG
>JANNGN010000448.1:0-2217 GCA_031403895.1 Rubrivivax sp.
GCCAGCCACTTCGCGCCACGCGCGCCGGCTTGTGTGAGCTTGGCGGCTTCCTGCTTGAAGACGGTGACGAATTCGCCGCCGATGATCTTGCGCTTGGCCTCGGGGTCGCGCACACCTGCCAGCTTGCCCAGGAACAGGTCGCTGGCATCGACGCGGATGACCTTGGCGTGCATCTGCCCGACAAACATCTTCATCACCATGTCGCCTTCGTTCAGGCGCAGCAGGCCGTGGTCAACGAAGACGCAGGTTAGCTGGTCGCCGATGGCGCGGTGGATGAGTGCCGCCGCGACACTCGAATCCACGCCACCGCTCAGGCCCAGGATCACCTCTTCGTCGCCCACCTGTTCGCGGATGCGCGCCACGGCTTCGGCGATGTGGTCGCGCATCACCCAGTCAGGCCTGGCGCCAGCGATGCCGAGCACGAAGCGTTCGATCAGCGCCCTGCCCTGCACGGTGTGCGTGACTTCGGGGTGGAACTGCACGCCGTAATAGCCGCGTGCCTCGTCCGCCATGCCTGCGACCGGGCAACTGGGCGTGCTGGCCATCAGCTTGAAGCCCGGCGGCAGCGTGGTGACCTTGTCGCCGTGGCTCATCCACACTTTCAGCATGCCGTGGCCGTCTGGCGTATTGAAGTCTTCAATGCCGTCGAGCAACTTGGTATGGCCGTGCGCGCGCACCTCGGCGTAGCCGAAGTCGCGGTGCGTGCTGGCTTCAACCTGGCCGCCCTGCTGCACGGCCATCGTGAACATGCCGTAGCAGATGCCCAGCACCGGCACGCCGCTGTCCCACACCGCCTGCGGCGCGCGCAGCTCATGCTCTTCGTAGGTGCTGGCGTGGCTGCCTGACAGGATGATGGCCTTCGGCGCGAACGCTGTGACGAAATCATCCGTCACGTCGTTGGGATGAATTTCGCAGTACACGTGGGCTTCACGAACACGGCGCGCGATGAGTTGCGTGAGCTGTGAGCCGAAGTCGAGGATGAGGATCTTGTCGTGCATGGTGTTCAAGGTGCGGCGTCTGCGGTCAAGGGCGCGGCCACTGTGGAAGGCTTTGGCGTGCGGCGAAAGTGAATCACCGCCAGCGCCAGCGCCAGGGCTTGCAGCGCGGCGCAAAAATACATCGGCATGCCAATGCGCCAGTCGCCCGCAGGCAGGTGCGACACCAGGCCGAGCAGCGGCGCGCCGAAGGCTGGCGCAATCACGGCCATGAGGCTGTTCAGGCCGCTGAGCGCGCCCATCGTCTGGCCCTGGTTGCGCGCATCTGCGGCGCTGGAGATCAGGCTTTGCATGGTGGCCGCCACCGCAGCGCCCAGCAGGTTGGCGAAGATCACCGGGTACATCATCCAGCCCTCGGTGACCAGGCCCCACAGTGCAAAGGCCAGCGTTGACGACACCAGGCCCCACACCGCCAGCCGCTGCGGCGTGAAGCGCTTGAGCAGGCGGCCGAGCAGCACGCCTTGCACCAGCGCCGAGACGATGCCGACGGCAAACAGCGACCAGCCGTTTTCAGTCGGGCCCCAGTTGAACTTGAAGGTGGTGTAGAGCACCCAGGTGGTGTACAGCGTGAACTGGGCCAGGCCCGAAAAGGCGAGTACGCCAACCAGCAAACCTACCCCCTTGAGTGCAGCCAGTTGCTTCAGCGAACTGAAAGGATTCGTTCGCGGCCAATCCACCGCCCGGCGTTGCTGGGCCGACAGGGATTCGGGCAACACGAAGTAGCCATAGGCCAGGTTGATCAGCGCCAGACCCCCGGCAACAAAAAACGGCAGTTGCAGGTTGATGCCGCCCAGGATGCCGCCGAGCACCGGACCCAGGATGAAGCCGATGCCGAACATGGCGCCCAGCAAGCCGAAGCGCTTGGCACGCTGTTCAGGCGGCGTGATGTCAGCCACATAGGCATTGGCCACTGCCGCGTTGGCCTGCATCGCGCCGCCCACCAGCCGCGAAGCCACCAGCATCCACGCCGTGGTGGCCAGCGCGGTGGCGAAGAAGTTCAACGCCAGGCCGCAAAAACCCAGCAGCAGGATCGGCCGGCGGCCGTAGCGGTCTGACAAGGCACCCAGGATCGGCGCGCCCACAAAGCTGGCGATGGCATAAGAAAACACGATCAAGCCGTACCAGTAGGTCTGCTCGGACGGGCTGGCGGTGAACTTGCCCACCAGCGCCGGCAGCACCGGCACGATCAGGCCGACGGCGAGCATGTCGATGAGCACCACCA
>JANNGN010000449.1:0-3372 GCA_031403895.1 Rubrivivax sp.
CGACATTGCCGCGCAGGGCGGTGTGCAGCAGCACCTGCGTGTTGATGTGTTCGAAGGCGGCGCCGTCGATGTCGAACCAGTTGAAGTCGCCGTTGAAGACCAGGCGCTTGTCGCCAGGCTCCTGCTCAAACAGCGCCAGCACCTGGGCCAGTGCGTCGGGGTTGCCGTACAGGCCGCCTACCACGTAAAGCGTGTCGCAGGCGCTGGCTGGCGCGGCGGCAAAGTCGGCCGGCCGGTAGCGGTAATGCAGCGGGCAACTGCGGCCTGGCGTGGTCCTCTCTGCTGTCAAGGCGTCCGGCTTCATGGCGAGATCATCGGGCATCGTCGGGCCAGCGGCATTCGCTGACGGCTCGGCTGGACAGGCTGCCGTACAAGGCGGCCAGCGCGCTGGCGTCCAGCGCGTGCGCAGCGCCGTCGAAGACGATGCAGCCTGCGCGCAGCCCGAGCACCCTTTGCCCCAGCAGTGGCACCAGCGCCGGGTCGTGCACGATGGTGATGAGCGTGGCGCCCTGCGCGGCCTGGCCCAGCAGCGCGCAAGCCGCGTGCGCAGCGGCCGGGTCCAGGCTGGCGGTGGGTTCATCGGCCAGCACCAGGCGCGGGCGCTGCAGCAGCAGCCGCGCCATCGCCACCTTCTGGCGTTCGCCGCCCGACAGGCGGTCCACCCGTTCACCGGCACGCCCGGCCATGCCGACGGCTTGCAGGGCGCGCTGCGCCGCAGCGACTTCCTCGGCCGGAAACTGATGCCACCAACTTCGCCAGGCATGCGCACCGTGCAGCCGGCCGAGCGCGCCCACCAGCGTGTTCTGCAGCGCCGTCAAACGCGCCACCAGATGCAGGCCCTGCAACAGCTGGCCGACCTCGGCGCGCAGTGCGCGCAGGGCCGGGCGCGGCAGCGGCTGCGCGGTCAGCGTGCGGCCCAGCACCTGCACGCGGCCTGCCGTCGGCGTGACGAAGCCGCTCAGGCAGCGCAACAGCGTGGACTTGCCGGCGCCGTTGGGGCCGACCACGACGACGCGTTCGCCGTGCGCCACGCTGAGCAACGGCACCTGCAGCAGCACGCGGCCGCCCAGCTGCACGCGCAGGCCTTCGATGTGCAGCGCGTTCACGTCAACCGCTGCCGCAGGTGGCGGCTGAGCGCGTCGAAGCCGGCCACCAGCGCCACCACGGTGATGAGCAGCGTGGCCAGCCGCGCCCACTGGAAGAGCGAGGTCGCCTCCGAGATCAAGAGGCCCAGGCCGCCCGCGCCGATGAGCCCGAGCACGGTCGAGTCGCGGATGTTGAATTCCCACACGTACAGATGGCTGCCCAGCCACTGCGGCAGCACCGCCGGCCAGACGCCGTGGAAGAACACCTGCAGCGGCCCGGCGCCGGTGGCACGCACGGCATCGACTGCGGCCATGTCCAGCGCTTCGATGGCTTCGGCCTGCAGCTTGCCGTAGCTGCCCATCGAATGCAGCGCAATGGCCAGAATGCCGGCCATCGGCCCGAGCCCGACGATGCCGACCAGCAAGAGGCCGAACACCAGCGTGTGTACCGCGCGCGCGGCAGCCAGCACGGCGCGCGCGGCCGCCGCCAGCGGGCGCGGCGCAGCGAGGTTGCGCGCCGACAGCAGCGCCAGCGGCAACGCCAGCAGCGCTGCCAGCAAAGAGCCGAGTGTCGCGATCTGCAGCGTCACCCAGCAGCCGCGCGCCAGCGCCAGCAGGAAGGCGCGCTCGACGACGCGGCGGTCTTCGACGCGCAGCAGGGTGCCGTCTTCGCTGCGGTATTCAAGCCGCGGGTTGCCCCACCACGCGTCGAGAAAACTCGGGTGTGCAAAGTCAGCGACAGTGCGCGTCAGGTTGGCCCAGGGGTTGCGGCCCAGGTTCAGGTCACCGGCGCTCCACAGCGTGGCCAGGCACAGCAGCACGAGTGCGGCGTAGGCCAGGCCAAAGCCGCGCAGGCCTTGGCGGACGGCGCGTTGGCTGGGCGTGGCCGGTACCAATCGGTCGAATTGCCGCAACTACTGTGGCAACAGCTTGCCGGTGGCCAGGCCCGCGTCACGGATCGGCTTGTACAGGCGGTTGTCCGAAACCACGAAGCCGGTGTAGTGCGCTGGCAGCAACTGCGGCTGCGTCTTCAGCAGAGCGCCCACCTCAAGCAGCGCGGCCTGCACACGCGCCACGAAAGCCCTGTCCTTGTAGAGCTCGGCACTCAGCGCCACGGCGTCGTTGGGCAGCGGCGCCGACTGCCAGATGACACGCGACCGATCGGCCGTGATGAGGCCCTGTTCGATCATCGCGTTGCGGTTGCGGTTGTAGTCGGCGCCGGCGTCCAGCTGCCCGGCCGCGACCTGCGTTTCAATCGCCTGGTGCTTGGTGTAGAGCACCTTGGCGAAGTGCTTCTCGGGGTCGGGCACGCCGTTTTGCATGAAATGGTGCAAGGGGATCAGATAGCCCGAAGTCGAGCCCTTGTCGCCGAAAGCAAAGCTGCGCGTCTTGCCAGTCTTGATGAGATCGGCCACGCTCCTCAGCCCGATTCGGGGTGCGTGACGATGAGCGCGTGGTACTCGGGCTTGCCGTCGTACAGGATCGTGCCCACCACCTGCGCGCCGGCACTCTGGTGCGCCAGCACATAGCCCCAGGGGCCGAGCAGCGCGATGTCGGTCTCACCCGAGGCCAGGCTCTTCGCCAGCCCTTCCCAGGTGTCCACGGTGCGCAGCACCACGGGCCGCTTGAGGCGCGCAGCCAGGTGTTCGGCCAGCGGCCGGTAGGTGGCGTCGTTGCGCTCCTTGTCGGGCTGGAACAGGCCCACGCCCAAGCGCAGCGGGCTGCCTTGGGCGCGGACGAAGGCGGGCAGCGCGAGGGCTGCCATGCCGGCGGCGTTGAGCAGCAGGTGGCGACGGATGGTGTTCATCGTGGGTTCTCGGGTGGGTTGCGGTCTGATGCGTCCAGCAGGAAGGCAGGCAGATGCTGCAGGTCGGCGGGCTCGTCGATGTCCGCCACGCTCGGCAGTTCGGCGTGTGCGATGCCGGCTGCGGCCAGGCGCTGGCGTGTCTGCGCCATGAGCTGCGGCGTGCTCCAGCGCATGCCACTGAACACGGTGTGCAGCAACGCCGACAACATGCCCGGTGGCGCCGCACGCAAACCGACCAGTGCATAACCGCCGTCATGCGCGGGCACGAACACGGCCTCATGCAACTGCAACGCGGCAGCGGCCTGGCGCAACATCGCCGCACCGAGTTCGGGCGCGTCGGTGCCCATCAGCAGGATCGGGCTGCCGCCCTGCGCCAAGCCCGCCTCGAAGACGTGGCTCATGCGCGCGCCCAGGTCGCCGCCAGGCTGAACGGCCAGCGCCACAGCGTGCTGTCGCTGCGCCTGCATGAAGGCCGGGTGC
>JANNGN010000450.1:0-1770 GCA_031403895.1 Rubrivivax sp.
CCCAGCGAAGTCGGCATCAAGAAAAAGGCGCAGGCGGTGATCATCGCCAGCGGCAGTGAAGTCACGCTGGCGCTGCACGCGCAGGCCGAACTGGCCAAACTCAAAGTCGCGGTGCGTGTCGTCAGCATGCCCAGCACGAGCGTGTTCGACCGCCAGAGCCTGACTTACAAGAAGGCCGTGCTGCCGGCCGGCGTGCCGCGCATCGCCATCGAAGCCGGCGTCACCGACGGCTGGTGGAAGTACGGCTGCGCGGCGGTGGTCGGCATCGACAGCTACGGTGAAAGCGCGCCCGCGCCGGAGCTGTTCAAACACTTCAAGCTCACCGCCGCCAACCTGGTGGACGTGGTGCGCAAGGTGCTGGGGCGCTGAAGGGCCACTGGCGATGTGGGCTCCGCGTTTGTTGCTCACCGTGGCGCTCGCTGCGGCTGCCGCGCCGGCCGTGCAAGCCGCTGAGCTGACGCTGTCGCCCTCACCGGCCGTGCGTTGCCTGACGCCGCCTGTGCCCGACCGCGGGGCGCCGGAATACCCGGCGCGCGAATGGAAACAAGGCACTGGCGGCCGCGTGTTGGTGGAGTTGATCTTCACCACACCCGACCTGCGGCCTGAAGTGAAAGTGGTGGAGCAGGACGGCGCCGATGACTTTGTCGATGCCGTGCGCCAGCACGTCAACCGCCTCCGCGTGCCATGCCTGGAACACGCCGACATCCCTGTGCGGCTGCGTCAGGAATATTTGTTCCGGCCCACCGAACGTGGCGCCGTCGGTGCAGCGCCTGTGGACACGGCAGACGCATCGCGCCGACGCCTGTTGGCCTGTGTCGTCAAGGCAGCGCCGGAGCCAGCCTACCCGTTGCAAGCGTTGCGGCAGGGCGTCCAGGGCCGCCTGCTGGTGAAGATGAAGTTCACCGGCTCAGACCAGGCCCCCGAGGTGACGGTGTTCTCGCGTCCCGCCTCTGAGGTCTTCACCGCTGCCGCCAGGCAGTGGGCCGCAAAGTTCCGCATGCCATGCCACAGCGGCGCCCCCGTGACCGGCCAGTGGTTGCTGCTGTACCGCCTGGAAAACGCCGGCAGCTACGGCTTCCGCGAGCTCAGCCTGAAGCAGTTTGTCGGCGGCATTCTCGAGATTGAAAAACAGCGCGTCTTTTTCGACTTCGACACCATGAACTGCCCGTTCAGCGTGCGCCTGACCTACCTGCAGCCGCACCTGCCCAACGGCGTGCAAGAGATCGAAGTGCGCGAGCCGGCGCGCCAGCCCTTGCTGGACTGGCTGTCCAGGGCCAGTCTGCAGCTCTCCGAGCGCAACCTGGACGCCGTCTTCGGCGACAGCGTGGTGCTCACCGTGCCATGCGGCAAGATCGACCTCGACCCTCAATCCGCACCGACCCCATCACCGACCCCATCACCTCCCCAGGAGAAATCATGAGCATCAAGGTAGGCATCAACGGCTTCGGCCGCATCGGACGCATGGTGTTCCGCGCTGCGGTGCAGAACTTTCCCAACATCGAGATCGTCGGCATCAACGATTTGCTGGAGCCTGATTACCTGGCCTACATGCTGCAGTACGACAGCGTACACGGCCGCTTCAAGGGCACCATTGCAGTCGATGGCACGACGCTCATCGTCAACGGCAAGCGCATCCGCCTGACGGCCGAGCGCGACCCGGCAGCGCTGAAGTGGGGCGATGTCGGCGCCCACGTTGTCGTCGAAGCGACGGGCCTGTTCCTGACCAAGGACACGTGCCAGAAGCACATCGACGCCGGCGCCAAGAAGGTC
>JANNGN010000451.1:0-3832 GCA_031403895.1 Rubrivivax sp.
CGAGCTGACGGCGCAGTATCTGAACGGCCGGCGCAAGCAGTACGTGCTGCCGCTGCGGCTGTTCCTGAGCATGACGCTCGTGATGCTGCTGACGCTGCGGCTGGTGGGCGCGATCCAGCTCTCGGCGCTGGACGACCCCGAGCTGGCCAAGGCGCTGGCAGAGCGCCCCACCGAGGTCGCGCTCGACCTCGGCCTGGTGCGTGCCGGCGTGACCGGAGGCCGCTTCTTCTGCCAAGGCATGCCGGCCTGGCTGTGCCAGCGCATCCAGGTTCGGCTGGACACCAGCACCTACGCGCTGTTGCAGCAGGTGCAGAAGGTCAACGACCGCATCGCCAGCCATGCCGGGGTGGTGCTCTTCGTGCTGTTGCCGGCCTTTGCCGGTGGCCTGGCGCTGCTGTTCCGCTACCGGGGCTTCAGCTACACCGAGCACCTGGTGTTTGCGCTGCACCTGCACGCCTTTTGGTTTCTGGCCATCACCACCATCATGCTGGGGCTGGAATGGGCGCCCTGGCTGGCCCTGCTGCTGATCGTGATCCCGGCCTATGCGGCGCTGGCTTTCCGGCGCGTCTATGGCGGCCCGCGCTGGGCGCTGGTGCTGCGCTGCGGGGTGCTGACGCTGGTGCATGGCTCGCTGCTGCTGGCGATCGTGGCGCTGACCGCCCTGGCGGCGTTGCTGGTGTGAGGCGGGTTGCAGGCGTGGGCACCGCGCTGCCGCCGGACGCGGCCGCAGACGCAGACGCAGACGCAATCGTCCGCTGCGCCAACTGCAGCCAGCCCTTTGCCGCGCTGCGGCCCCGGTTCTGCCCGGCATGCGGCCAGGAAAGCAATGTCCGGCCGCCGCGCCTGGGCGAATTCCTGCAGCAGTTTGGCGGCGCCTATTTCGCCACCGAAGGCGCACTCTGGCGCACGCTCAGGCTGCTGCTGTTAAGGCCCGGCGAACTGACGCGCCAGTACCTGGCGGGCCGGCGCAAACACTATGTGCTGCCGCTGCGGCTGTACCTGACGCTCAGCCTCATCACGCTGCTGCTGCTGCGCCTGGCCAGCAGCGGCATCGACAACGCCGTCAAGCTGGACTGGGACCTGAGCAAGGGCGAGTACAGCGTGTTCTCGCTCGGCGAAGGCTCTAACGCGGGCATGAAGGACGGCGTCTTTTTCTGCAGCGGCTTGCCGCTGTGGCTGTGCAAGCGGCTGGGGCGGCGCATGGTGGCCGACCCCAAAAGCCTTCAGCGCGAGGCCACCGCGCTGGGCGAACGAGCCGTGTCCAACCTGGGCGCGGCGATGTTCGTGCTGCTGCCGCTGTTTGCGCTGTGCCTGAAGCTGGTCTATCTGAACCGCCGCCTGCGCTACACCGAGCACCTGGTGTTTGCGTTGCACCTGCATGCCTGCTGGTTCACCCTGCTGGCGCTGATGCTGCTGAATCAGCCCTGGCTCACCGGGCTGGCTTTCATGGCGCTGCCGATCTACACCTGGATCGCCATGCGCCGCGTCTATGGCGGGCGCTGGTGGCCGCTGCTGTTGCGTTCGACGCTGGTCAGCAGCGTGTACGCAGTGATGCTCAGCCTTGCCATGGTGGCGGTGGTGATCTGGGCGCTGCTGTTCTGAAGACAGGGCTGAAGGCGGGTGCCGGATGCGCGGGTTTGTCCGCCCCCGGTTCGCGGGGTGCCCACCTGGGGCGGGAATCCTAATATCGATTTTGACTGCACAAATCCGGGCGCTGCATCAAGCGGTTCCTGAGCAGTTGTCTTCCGAAAAGTCGCCCGGCTGCAGAGACAGCCGCAGCTTTCCAATCCATACCCATCAGGAGTTGTCCATGAAGTTGCACTCTTCGCTCTTGGCACTGGCAGCTGCGGCTGCGCTCGCAGGGCCGGCACAGGCCATCGTGGTGGTTGGCACCACCACGGGCGCTGCCACCTGGAACCGGCCGCTGGCCGGCGCACCGCCAACGGGGCTGTCGGGCGTGGGTACGGCAGTGCCCTACACGGTGCTGCCCATCACGGTGTCCACGAACGGCAGCTACGTGTTCCAGAGCACGGGCACCACGCCGACCAACTGGGACAACTTCACCGTGCTGTACCAGAACGCCTTCAACGCGGCCTCGCCGCTGGTCAACGCGCTGGTGGCCAACGACGACAACCCCAGCATCGGGCTGTCGGGCTTTACGACTGCGCTGACGGCGGGCACCACCTACTTCTACATCACCACCGGCTTTGCCAATACCAACTTCGGCGCTTACAGCAACTCGATCACCGGCCCGGGCGTGATCACCGTGGTGCCAGAGCCTGCCAGCGTGGCGCTGCTGGGCCTTGGCCTGGCGGCGGTTTTGCTGCGTGTACGCCGGCGTGAAGTGCAGGCGTGAAGTGCAGGCTGGCTAAAGCTGCCGCGCGAGGTCGCTGAAGTCCAGCGCGACGGCATCGAATTCGCCTGGCGTGTGTACCTCCATCGGCCCGCCAGGCCCGCGTTCCAAAGGCCGCGGCACATAGGCCGTGCGCAGGCCGCAAGCAGCGGCCGCGCGCAGGTCGCTCGGGTGTGCTGCCACCATCATCACCTGTGGCGGCTGCAGGCCAAGCAGGCGCGCCGCGCCGAGATAGACCTCGGGGTCGGGCTTGTAGTGGTTGAAGAGCTCGGCGCTCAGCACCGTGTCCCACGGCAGGCCGGCGTGCTTGGCCATGTTGACGAGCAGCGCGACGTTGCCGTTGGACAGGCTCGTGATGACGAAACGCTGCTTCAACTCGGTCAGGCCTGCCACGCTGTCGGGCCACGGGATCAGGCGGTGCCAGGCGCGGTTGAATTCGGCCGCGTCGTCTTCATCCAGCACGAGTCCCCGCAGCGCCAGCAGCCGGTCGAGGATGCGCCGGTGCAGGCCGTCGATGTCGGTCCAGGGCAGCACGCCGCTGCGCACTTCCTGCATCGCGGGCTGGTAGCCGGCGCGCCAGGCATCGGCGAATGCGGGCCAGTCCTGCGCCGGCAGCGTCAACCGTTCTTGCAGCAACTGGCCTTCGCGGATGATCGACGTGCGCCAGTCCACGACGGTGCCGAAAATATCGAAACACAGCGCCCGCACGCCATGCAGGCGCTGCGCGGCCCCGGTGCTCAGTGGCCCACTCACTGGCCCGCTCACTTGGCCGCGCCGGCACCGCCCTTCGGCGCGCTGTCGTCCACCTTCACCGTGAAGCTGCCGGCCAGGATTTCGGCCGTGCGCGTGCGCACCTTGTCCAGCACCGCCTTGGGCACCTTGGCCTCGAAAGTGCCGATGGCGCTGAGCTCGCTGCCCTTGAACTTCATCGTCGAGTACATCCCGTAGTCCGCCGCCTTGAAGCTGCCGGCCTTCACCGCCTTCAGCGCCGCGTCGATGGTGGGCTCCATGTGCCACAGCGCGCTGGCCACCACCGTGTCGGGGTACTTGTCTTGCGTGTTGATGACGTTGCCGATGGCCAGCACCTTGCGTTCCCTGGCCGCGTCGCTGACGCCAAAACGCTCGGCGTACAGCACGTCGGCGCCCTTGTCGATCATCGCGAAAGCGGCTTCCTTGGCCTTGGGCGGGTCGAACCAGCTGTTGATGAAGGTGACGGTGAAATCGGCCTTCGGGTTGGTTTCGCGCGCGCCGGCCATGAAGGCGTTCATGAGGCGGTTGACTTCCGGAATCGGGAAGCCGCCGACCATGCCGATCTTGCCGCTCTTGCTCATGCCGCCAGCGATCAGGCCGGACAGATACGCCGGCTCCTGGATGTAGTTGTCGAAAACGCTGAAGTTGGGTTCCTGCGGCTTGCCGCTGCTGCCCATCAGGAAGCTGATCTTCGGGTAGTCCTTGGCCACCTTGCGGGCTGCGGCTTCA
>JANNGN010000452.1:0-8551 GCA_031403895.1 Rubrivivax sp.
GTCGTCACGCAGGTCAGCGAAAACTGCGCACGCTGGACCGGCCTGTCCGTCGATCAGGTGCTGGGCCGGCCGCTGTCGCAGGTGGTCGGCGCGGCCGCTGCGGCGCGCATCCTGCAACTGGCCGCCAGCGAGGCGCTGGACCGCAACCCCAGCTACGCGCTGACTGCGCGCTTGCCAGGGCTGTCTGCGACTGCCGCAGCGATGGACATGAGCATCCACACCGCCGATGGCGTGCTGCTGCTGGAGCTGGAACCCAGTGGCCGGGGGCCACCCGTGGTGGGCCAGGACGGTGACTATTTCTCGATGGTCCGGAAGACCATCGGCCGCCTCAAGAACACCCGCTCGCTGGCGGAATTTTGCGAAGTGGTGGCGCGCGAGGCGCGCAGCATCACGGGCCTGGACCGCGCCATGGTCTATTACTTCCATGCCGACGACAGCGGCGAAGTGATGGCCGATGCGCGGCGCGACGATCTGCCGTCGTGGCAAGGCCTGCGCTATCCGGCCGGCGACATCCCGCGGCCGGCGCGCGAGATCTTCAAGAAGATCGGCGTGCGCCCCTTGCCCGACGCCAAGGGCGAACTGTGCGAAATGGTGCCCCTGCTCAACCCGGACACCCAGCGCCCGCTGGACATGACCCATTGCGCGCTGCGGGGTGCGTCGGTGATGTACACCGAGTACCTGCAGAACATGGGCGTCGCGGCCACCCTGACGATGCCGATCCTGCGCGAAGGCGCGCTCTGGGGGCTGATTGCCTGTCACCACTACACGCCCAAGGCGCTGCCTTATCCGCTGCGCGCGGCGGCCGAATTTCTGGCCCAGATCGCGTCGCTGGAAATCGCCCAGGCCGAATCGCGCGAACACCTGCACTACCGCAACCAGCTCGACGCGGTACACCTGGCCGTGCTGGCGCGTGCAGCGGGTGACGGCGAGCTGTCGCTGGCGGCCCAGTCGCCGCCGAGCCTGCTGGACGGCATTCAGGCCGATGGCGTTGCGATCTTCCAGCGCGCGCGCTGGCTCACTGCCGGCCGGGTGCCGGATGCGCAGCAGTTAAAGCCGCTGGCGGCGTGGCTGCGTGAGCAATTCGAGACAGCGCCCGACGGCCTGCAAACCTATGCCACCGATGCGCTGGGTGGCGTCTATCCGGCAGCGACCGGCTTTGCGCAGCGCGCCAGCGGGGTGCTGGCGACGGCGCTGTCGCGCCATCCGGACAGCCCGCTGATCCTGTGGTTTCGGGGCGAACAGCTGCAGACCTTCAACTGGGCCGGCAACCCCCACGAGAAGCCCACGGCGGTCGGCCCGCTGGGCCCGCGCCTGACGCCACGCCGCAGCTTCGACCTCTGGCAGGAACAGGTGCGCGGGCGTTCAAGGCCCTGGCTCAGGGTTGAGGTCGATGCCGCGCAGCAACTGCGCCGCATGGTGCTGGACCTGGTGGTCGTGCGCGCCGACCAGCTGGCCGCAGCCAACGCCGAACTGGCGCGCAGCAACGCAGAACTCGACGCCTTTGCCTATGTCGCCGGCCATGACCTGAAAGAGCCGCTGCGCGGCATCAACCAATACGCGCACCGGCTGCTGGAAGACGCCCAGGCCGGCCGCGCGCTGGACGCCGAACGCGTGAGCTGGCTGCTGCGCATGACGACCCGGATGGACACGCTGCTCAGCGCCTTGCTCTACTTCTCGAAGGTCGGGCGGCAGTCGCTGGAACTCGTTGAGCTGGACCTCGGCCCGGTGCTCGTCGAGGCGATGGAAATGCTTGGCGCCCGCCTGGCAGAGAGCGAGGTCGATGTGCGCGTGCCGCGGCCGCTGCCGGTGGCCCACTGCGACCGCGTGCGTCTGCGCGAGGTCTTCTCCAACCTGATCTCGAATGCCGCGAAGTACAACGACAAGGCACAGCCTTGGGTGGAGGTCGGCTACATCGACGCGGACGATGAAGCGCTGGCCAGCGCCAGGCCGGCCTCAGCGCCCGCGCAGGCCCGCCACGACACGCTCTTCTACGTGCGCGACAACGGCATCGGCATCGACGCGCGCTACAAGGACCGCGTGTTCGAGATCTTCAAGCGCCTGCATCCGCAAGACGCCTATGGCGGCGGCAGCGGCGCGGGGCTGACGATCGCGCGCAAGATGGTGCAGCAGCACGGGGGCCGCATCTGGTTCGATTCGCAGCCCGGCCAGGGCACGACGTTCTACTTCACGCTGCCCGGCCCCAAGTCGCTGGATGCCGACGCCCATGCGGCCTGACATCAGCGCAGCCGATCGGCGACCCGTGCGCGCAGGCGCGACGGTGGCCGTGGGCGCGGCTCGGCTCGAAGCAGGGCTGTCGCCATGAACGGCCGCAGCGAAAAAGCGATGCGCGTATTGATCGTCGATGACAATCCGCTCGACCGCGCCGAGGCCAAGGCCGCGCTGCTGAACGGGTCGAAGCGGCTGTACCAGTTCATCGAGGCGTCCAGCGCAGACGACGCCCTGCGCCTGTGCGGGCAGTTGCCACTGCCGGACTGCATCGTGCTTGACCTGGGCCTGCCGGATGCCGGTGAATTCGAAGTCCTCAAGCGACTGCCGCGCGACGAAGACCAGCTGCTGAAGGTGCCGGTGGTGGTGCTCACGGCGTCGATGGAAATCGGCCTCAACCAAGCCGCGCTGCGCGCAGGCGCGCAAGAGTACGTCGGCAAGGCCTGGCTGCTGCCCGAATCCTTGACGCAGGCGGTTGAAAACGCGATTCAACGCCTGGGCATGGCGCGCACATTGCAAGCGCAACGCCACGCGGCCGAAGCGTCGCTGAAACAGGCGCTGCAACTCGAAGGCGAGAACCGGCAGCACCAGGAAGCCAACCGGCTGAAGAGCCTGTTCCTGGCCAACATGTCGCATGAACTGCGCACGCCATTGACGGCCATCATCGGCTTCGCCGACTTGCTGCTGATGGGCGCCGTGCCCCACAACGCGCCCCAGCATCAAGTCTTTCTGGGCCACATCGGCAGCAGTGGCCGCCATCTGCTGCGCCTGATCAACGACGTGCTCGACCTGTCCAAGGTCGAAGCCGGAAAGTTCGAGTTCTTTGCCGAGCCGTTTGACCTGGGCGTGCTGGTGCAGGAGGTCAAGGACATCCTGCTGACCCAGATCCAGCGCAAGCGCCTGCGTGTCGCGATCGAGATTGAACCCTCACTCGGCAGCCTGGTGCTCGACCCGGCGCGGCTGAAGCAGGTGCTCTACAACTACCTGTCCAACGCCATCAAGTTCACGCCCGCAGGCGGGCTGGTCACCGTGCGGGCCTGCGCCTTGGGCGCGCGCCACTTTCGCCTGGAGGTCGAAGACACCGGGGTCGGCATCGCAGAGCACGACCTGGCGCGCCTGTTCACCGCCTACCAGCAGCTCGACGCCGGGGCCACCAAGCAGTACGAAGGCTCCGGGCTGGGTCTGGCGCTGACGCGGCGCCTGGTGATGGCGCAGCACGGCAGCGTCGGCGTGCGCAGTGTGGTCGGTGCTGGCAGCGTGTTCGATCTGGTGCTGAACCGGATTCACGGCACCGACGAAGCGCGCAGTGCACAAACGCAGGGCCGGCTGGCGACCGCGATCGACCACCACCTGCTGGTGATTCACGATCGCCGGGACGACCCGCCACTGCTCGTGCCGCGTCTCACGGCGGCCGGCTTTCGCGTCGATGCAGCCGCCACCGGTGAACAGGCGATGCAGCACGCACACCAGCGCGAGTACGACGCGATTTCGCTCAGCCTGCTGCTGCCCGACCAGTGCGGCCTGCAGGTCTTGCAGCAGATCCGGGACCAGGGCTTGAGCCGCGATTCGCCGGTGGTGGGCATGACGATGCGTGGCGATGCCGGTGCAGCCGCCACCTTCGCAATCGCCGACGTGCTGACCAAGCCGATCCGCACCGACGAAATCGTATCGGCCATGGCGCGCTTTCGACTGCCGGGCACGAGCCCGACCAACGTGATGGTGATCGACGACGACCCCTTGGCGCTGGACCTGATGAGCGCCACGCTGAAGGCGATGGGCATCGACGCCGCGTGCATGCTGGGCGGCGAGGCGGGCTTGCGCGAAATCGACCGCCAGCGGCCTGACGCCATCATTCTGGACCTGGTGATGCCGGGCTTCGATGGCTTCGCCGTGCTGGACGCGCTGCAACAAATGCCGGCCTGGCGCGACACACCGGTGTTCATCTGGACCAGCATGGTGCTGAGCGATGAGGACTACACCAGCCTGGGCCGCTCAGCGCGCGCCATCCTGAGCAAGCGCGGCGGTTCGCTGGATGCCACGCTGGACGCATGGCGCAGCTGGCGCCCGGCTGCTGCGCTGGCGCGCGCTGGGGATGTTGCGTGAACGCAGCACGTGTGCTGATCGTCGATGACCACGCGGCAACCGTCGAGCTGACGAAATTTGTGCTCGACGCGGCCGGCTTTGTGGTCGAGTCAACCACGGACGCCACGCACGCCATGCTGCTGATTGCGGCCTTCAGGCCGGACCTGATCCTGATGGACATCCAGATGCCCGGCATCGACGGCCTTGAGTTGGCCCGGCGGCTGAAGGCGGAGCCTTCGATGCGACACATCGTGGTCGTCGCCTTTACCGCCTTCGCGATGAAGGGGGACGAAGCCAGGATGCGTGCGGCAGGCTGCGACGGCTACATCGCCAAGCCCTTCGAGGTGGCGTCTTTCGCTGCCACGGTACGGTCCTTCATTCAACCCCGCGGCGACGAACGGGTAGGCCCCGCCAGCGGCCGCGCCACAATCGGGCGATGCGTGAACGCCGATGCATCGGGCTGACGGCTCGCCGGGGCTGCGGCCCGGGTGAGGGCTTGACGGCCGGCCTGCTGGCCGGCTTTTTTATCGCCTTGCTGACTGGCCTGCTGACTGCGCTGCTGACTGCGCTAATGACGGCGCCAGCCCGAGCCCAGGACGCGCTGCCGCCCGCTGTGCAAGAGGCGCTGCGCGCCGCCGCGCTGCCGCCCGATGCACTGGCCGCAGTGGCGCTGCCGCTGCGGCACTGGGCGCGCCCCTGGCAGCACCAGGCGCAGCGGCCGATGCAGCCGGGCTCGGCAATGAAGCTCGTCACCAGCGTCGTCGCACTCGACCGCCTGGGGCCGAACCACCGCGGCTTCACCGAACTGCGCAGCGCCGCGCCGTTGCTGGGCGGCACGTTGCTGGGCGGCACTTTGCAGGGGGACCTGGTGCTCAAGGGCGGTGGTGATGTCGAACTGGGCGCGCCCCAGCTTTGGGCCCTGCTGGTGGCCCTGCAGCAGGCGGGCGTGCGCCACATCGCGGGTGACCTGCTGCTGGACCGCACGCGCTACAGCCCGGCGCGCATTGACATCGGCTTGCCGGCTTTTGATGAAGCGCCCGAGTCTGCCTACAACGTGATCCCCGACGCGCTGATGGTGGCCGGCAACCTGCTAACGCTGCAACTGCGCGCCACCGATTCGGGCGTGCTGGCCGCCACCGTGCCGCCCATCGAAGGCCTTGAATTCGACAGCCGCATGAGGCTGGTGGATGCGCGTTGCCAGGACTGGGACGAACACTGGCAAGCGGCCCAGGTGGACAGCAGCGCCGGCCACACCCGCATCACGCTCAACGGCGCCTTCCCGCAGGGCTGCACCGAAAGTGTGGCGCTGCAGCTCATCGACCGCAACGATCTCACCGAACGCCTGTTCCGCAGCCTCTGGCAGGGCCTGGGCGGCAGTTGGGCGGGCCGTACACGTGAAGGCGAGGCGCCCGCCGGCTCGCGCCTGCTGGCGCACCACAGCGGCCGCCCCTGGGGTGAACTGCTGCGGCACCAGAACAAGACCTCCGACAACGCCTGGACGCGCCTGCTGTACCTCGAACTCGGTGTGCCTGACATGGCGTCGCAGCCCGGCGTGGCGACGCGCGAACTGGCCGCGCGCAGCGTGCGCCGCTGGTTGGCAGAGCACGCCATCGACGACACCGGCTTCGTCACCGACAACGGCTCGGGCCTGTCGCGCAGCGAACGCATCAGCCCGTGGCAACTGGCGCGTTTGCTGCAGCAGGCCTTCAAGGGCCGGCACGCCGCCGAGCTGCTGATGAGCCTGCCGACGGCTGGCGTGGACGGCACCCTGCGCAGCCGCTTGAAAGACTCGCCCGCCACCGGCTGGGCGCGGCTGAAAACCGGCACCCTGAAAAACGTGGTCGCGCTGGCCGGTTACGTCAACGACGGCGACGGCAAGCCGTGGGCGGTGGCCATCATGATCAACCACGAAGGCGCCAGCCGCGGCCGGCCGGTGCTGGACGCGTGGGTGGACCACATCGCGCGCCACGGCCCGCACCCGGCGCCAAGCGGGGTCGGACCGCAAGGGGAATCACCTTGAGTGGGGCTGTGACCGGGGCCGTGACCGGGACCGTGAACGGCGCCGCGCATGGCGTTGGCGCCGCCACGCCGGCGAGGCCGCAGCTCGTCGTCATCGGCGGCGGTTTTGCCGGCCTCTGGGCCACGCGCGCGCTGGCCAGGGCGCCGCTTGACATCACGCTGATCGACCGCGCCAACCACCACCTGTTCCAGCCGTTGCTGTACCAGGTGGCGACCGCCGGCCTGTCGGCACCGGACATCGCGGCGCCGCTGCGGCAGATCCTGCGCCGCCAGGCCAACGCCCGCGTGCTGATGGCCGAAGTGAGCGGCATCGACCTGTCGAAGCAGCAGGTCGTGCTGGACCATGGCCAGGCCCTGAATTACGAGCTGCTGCTGGTGGCCAGCGGTGCCACGCACGCCTACTTTGGCCACGACGAATGGGCGCCGTTTGCACCGGGCCTGAAGACGCTGGACGACGCGCTGCTGATCCGCCGCCGGCTGCTGCTGGCCTTCGAGCGTGCCGAGGCGGCCAGCACGCAGGCCGAGCAGCAGGCCTGGCTGCATTTCGCCGTTGTCGGTGGTGGCCCGACGGGTGTGGAACTGGCCGGCACGCTGGCAGAAATCGCGCGCCACACGCTGCGCCACGAGTTCCGCCGCATCGACCCGCGGCAGGCGCAGGTGCGGCTGATCGAGGCCGGGCCGGCGCTGCTGGCGAGCTTTGCGCCAAAGTTGCAGCAGCGCACCCGCACGCAGCTTGAAAGCCTGGGTGTGGAGGTGCTGTGCGGCACGCCCGTGGCCGACATCACAGCCCGCGGCTACCGGCTCGGCGAGCGCGTCGTGCCCTGCCGCACCGTGCTGTGGGCCGCCGGCGTGGCGGCCTCGCCGCTGGGCGGCTTGCTCGGTGCCGAGCTGGACCGCGCCGGCCGCGTCATGGTCAACGCCGACCTCACGCTGCCCGGTCACCCGGCGGTGTTTGTGGCTGGCGACCTGGCCGCATTGACGCAGGCCAATGGCCGCCCGGTCCCCGGCGTGGCGCCCGCCGCCAAGCAGATGGGCGCCCATGTGGCGGCCACCATCCGGGCGCGGCTGCAGGGCCGGCCAGCGAAGCCCTTCGCCTACGCCGACTACGGCAACCTGGCCACCATCGGCCGCATGGCGGCAGTGGTGGACCTGCGCGGTTTGCACTTCTCAGGCCTGCTGGCCTGGTGGTTCTGGCTCGCGGCCCACGTCTTCTTCCTGATCGGCTTTCGCAACCGCCTCAGCGTGCTCATCAGCTGGGCCTGGGCCTACTGGACGTATCAGCGCGGGGCGCGCATCGTGCTGGGCGGCAACGCGGTGCCAAAGGATCCCCGACCCGACGCCTGACGCCCCCGCCGCTTCAAACCAGCAGCCGCTCGGGCGCCAGATAGGCCTGCCTGAAGGACTCGAAGTCTTCAGTGTCTGCCGCTTCGATGCGGCTGCGCTTGTCGATTGATTCGCGCGCCATCGACTCAAAGGCAGCCTGCTGTTCGGCCGACCACGGCAGCGCCAGCAGGTGCTGCTGCGTTTGCGCCGACTGCGCACGGATGAAGCCGGTGTACGAGTCCGCGAAGTCGCTTTGCAAGGTGGCCAGCACGCGCGCCGACGGCAGGGTGTCCATCGCCGCCAGCCCCGCGCGTGCGGCGGCCAGCGCGGCGCTGTAGTCGGTGCTGCCATGGCTGGCGTTCAAGGCCGCGGCGATGGGCTCGCATTCGTCCAGCAGCCGCAGCGCCCAGTCAGCGAGCGAGACCTCGCGCCCCTCACGTTCGAGCTTCAGGCCTGGCTCGCGCCCGAAAGCCGCCGTGCGGTGCTGGTTGCGGCCGAGCGCGGCGATCTCTTCGGGCGTGTCGGGGGGGCTGTCCTGCAGCAGGCAGTGCAGCAAAAACACGTCAAGAAAACGCAAGGTCGGCGCGGTGATGCCCACCGGCACGAAGGGATCGAGGTCCATGCAGCGGACTTCGATGTATTCCACGCCGCGCTGGCGCAGCGCATGCAGCGGGCGCTCGCCATGCTGGATCACGCGCTTGGGGCGGATCGTGCCGTAGAACTCGTTCTCGATCTGCAGCAGCGTGGTGGCGAGCTGGTTGTACTCACCGCCCAGGTTCTTGATGCCGATGGCCTCATAGGGCGCATAGGGCTGCGTCAGCGCGACGTGCAGCGACGCGGCATAACTCTCCAGGCTGTTGTAGCTGACCGCCAACGTGGCCTGCGCATCGCTCTGGTAGCC